>JBHIVS010000265.1:0-3779 GCA_041987885.1 Pseudobdellovibrionaceae bacterium
AACAGGACGTTCCCTCTGCCCGAACATGTGGACCAAAACAAAATGCAAATGACCCCTGAGAAAGATAAAATTGTACTCAAGTTTCCGAAGTTAAAATCATAAGCCGTATGAATATGACCGCAAAAAAATTTTTTCGGATACTTGACGATTTAGAAAGTAATCACAATTTAGCTTTGAAAAGTTCGATAAACAAAAACAACCAACCATAAGGAGGTACACAATGAGAATGTTAAGCCCACTTTCAACAGACTGGTCATGGCCACGTCGCAGTTTATCTTCGGAAATTATGGGAGACGTTTTTGATGATTTTGATCGCATCGTAAACGCCCTCGCCCGTCCAGCCTATGCCAACACCGTTGGCTTCCAACCTAGCTGCGACATCAATGAGACCAAGGATCATTACTTGGTTAGCTTCGATATGCCTGGCGTAAAAAAAGAAGATATTAAAATCGAAGTTCAAGGCACTCAGCTAGTGATCTCAGGCGAGCGCCAACGAGAAATGAGAGAAGAAGACGGTGAGTCTAATCTTCGTCAGGAACGGGTTTACGGAAAGTTTGAAAGAACTTTTGTTCTGCCAACTTCAATCAACGCAGATAAAATTGAAGCTCACTACGAAAACGGTGTTTTGAATGTCGCTCTTCCAAAAGCAGAGAGCGCAAAAGGCCGAACAATTCAGATCCAAACCGGACAAAATAGCTTTTTTGGAAAGCTCCTTGGCTCAAAGAGGGAAGCTGCAAAGGAATTGAAAGACGTAAAAGTATCCTGACCCATCCACTTCCAAAATGATTCACTCGTGACGAGCGAGAAAGGCGGCTGTCTCATAATGAGATACCGCCTTTTGCTTTGAATAAGCGCATTAAGTTTTTGAAAACACTTAAAGAAAATCTTGTGGTCTAGTTTTGGCGCCGCACTCACTTGACATTTTTTTCGCCGACAACAAAATAAAATTAGGTACAACAGGGCTTTGCAAAACAAATTGTAGCTTCTTTTATCCAAGTGCGTGCCCTGGACATAATAAAGGAGGTGCAAAAATGAGATCGTCAGGTATCCCGCCCAATCCCCTGCCGTAATCACGGCAAACAATCAGAAATTTTTATTTTTATCTATCAACTCAGGCATAAACTGATCGCTTAGCCGTCGGGCTTCAGTTTTAAGCCGCATGGTTTTAGGAGGGGGTTATGACAAATGATCTTCAATTTGAATTTATGGGTTTTAGCCCAGACGACAAAATAAAGAACTTTGTTTCCAGAGTTGCAGAGACACTTCATTACAGTGCGCCCAGCGACTCTGCAATGAAGCTCGTGGTTGAAAAAAGTAAAAACGCCATCCGAGCCTCTTGTCGAATTGCTTCTCAGGCAGGAACCTTCGTGGCCGATTCAATCAGTGACAACCCAATTCGGGCGGTTCAACAGATCGAGCGAAAAATACGAAAGGAACTGGACGATTGGAAAATGCGTCGCTTTGAAAACAAAACTGTTCAGCATACCATTTGAGGAGGATGGACATGGACTTATATAGCCAAGATTTAATGTACGAGTTTCATGCGCGAGACCTCACACAAACTGAGGCCCTAAGGCAGTATGCTGATCATGCGGTAAAAGAAATTAAGTCAACCTATGGTTGGGATACGGATGTGCAAATTCATATTGAGCCAGAGGCAAAAGATAAACACCTGTTTTCGGTTTCAATGAGTGTGTTCGGACTGAGTGAGCCTATTGTCGTCAAAAAAGATGGCAAACAGGTCATGGCAGTCCTCAGAAAAGTTAGAAAAGCAGTGATGCGCCAGATTCATAGGTTGTCAGAGAAACGAGTCAGTGGTCGTAGAAGATTTTTATTAAAAGAACAAATTGCTTCTTAAAGAAGGGAGGATTTTATGAATTTAGACGGTGCAAGAATATACAACGAAGGAGTCGGACTTGGCCACGACTGTGAAGAAAAAATTCGCCACATCGTAAATGCCATGAAATCCGTCTCTCCAAGTTCAGAAGTGAGTATGAGGCTCGTCAAGAGCGGTCATACTTACGAGGGTTTACTCTGGGGTAAAGCTAACAATATTCCCATTGGTGTCTACAACCGAGGTCCATCCGTGTCCCATGTTCTTGATACCCTTTTAAGAAAGGTGAAAAAGGTGTGTCTCAGAATTTGGAAGCTCAAAAAAGCACAGGCTAAGCCTAGAGAAGTAACTCAAACCAACGGATATTCACCGATGGCAATGGCAGGTTAATTTTTCTGAATATGAACGGAGCGAAGCTGTGAAAGAGCCAACCGAGCTGAAACTTCGTTTGCCAGAGCCGAGTTCCCTTAGAAGGTCTTCTAAACTGGAATGGTCAGGTCAGAGTGATTTGACCATTTTGAATGATAAGGGGGCGTTTCATAGCAATACGGGCGCGTAGCAAACTGTAGTCACGAGGCGCTATATGATCCGTATGGATCAGAGCTCAAAAAAATTTTGTCTTCAGCGATAGCCGTGGTTTACCTCTGAAGATTTCGCAAAAATTATTGGGGCCGACTAAGGTGTGCGTAGTACTCCAAAACTTTGTAGTACTCGCGTACTACAAAAAGTCGCCAAATACCGTTATTTCGCATGAGATACTGTGAGAATCGAAAAAGTGAACGACACGGCTCTCGCCATCTAAGCCGCTGATACTAAATTGTTTTTCTCAGTTTCCTGAAAAACCTATCTTTAGAAACTTTAAATGGTGGAGAACTAGGGAATTACCAGTGGAGAGTGTTCTCCAACTTCCTATCACACTAACCAAGAATTTCAGCATGATATTAAGTAGTTGTGAGAATGCAAACAAGATAGAAAGTTTTCACAAATAATAGTCACTGGCTGCGAACTGAAAAATAAGCGGAGGAAATTTAACTAAGTTCCGCGATCACTGGAGGAATATGAACTACGCACTTACTAAGCACTTAGCAGAACCATTTGGAAAATCGCCTAAATCCGCGGGGCCATCGGGGCGCACGGGGCGGAGAATCATCACAAAGGAGGCTCTTGTGCTTAGGGAAATGCGACTCCAAGCCGGGCTATCTATGCGCAAAGCAGGGAGGCTAATGGGCTGCACAGATTCCTATATATCACATATTGAAAACGGTCGTACTAATGTGCCGACAGGAATTCGACTTGAACGATTTCTAGCAGCTTATGGTGGAATAAAAACCAAAAGCTTTTATGAAAGAGTGAGACGCTTCTCAGATTGCAGTGACCCCAGGCAAGAGCTGTTCGAAATTATTAAAAAGTTGCCTATTGAAAAAATAAAACTCGCCATTCAAATATTGAATAATTTTATTTAAGAGCTCAACGATTACGAGCAGAGCTATAGAATTTCGACGTCTCTAGACCTAAATATAGATAGTTTTCAAAATTGATTTTACCCGCAATCGAGTAGTATCCGAGCACGTATACCGATAACTACTGAGAGACCACCTTCATTCTTGAAATCTAAAAACCATCTCTTTGTCTCAGATTTTTTTATCGGTTCGTCTGTTTGACGATGTCAAAAAGGAAATATAACCCTCAATATGAAACTATCTCCACAAAAACGGCACGACATCCTCTTTTAGAAATCTTGGGTGCCTAGGATGACCAGCATCCGATACCTTCAGTGCCCACAACTTTCCATCACATATTTTTTTAACTTCGCATTCCCTATTCATAAATGCACCATCATCGCCCCAAACAGCTATGATCTTGTCAATCTCAGGATGTTCTACAAGCTTGTTTATGAATATATCATTATCGAGTCCCACTGGATCTTGAACCGTTTTCATTTCGG
>JBHIVS010000266.1:0-3775 GCA_041987885.1 Pseudobdellovibrionaceae bacterium
TCGGCCGTAAAGGCACCTGGACGCATTAAAACTCCTCAAGGCTTCACCAGCAGGTCACCTTGCCTCGATCATGAAGATGAACAATTGACCGGCAAAAGTTGGTGTTGAATTGAGCGGCTGATTATGCGATTGAGAAGGGCAATGCCTCGGGCATTGGCAAAGCATTTGCTAATTTTGGCTGGTAATCTATTGGCCCCAGTCTTAAGAGGCATAAGCGCGGATGCAATGTTCAGCATCTGAAGCGCAACATAAAAAGTAACGGTCCCATAGCTCAGCCGGATAGAGCAACTGCCTTCTAAGCAGTAGGTCCCAGGTTCGAATCCCTCTGGGCGCGCCAGAATTTAATGCCTACTTAGCTCAGTCGGTTAGAGCACAGTCTTGATAAGGCTGGGGTCCTTGGTTCGATTCCAAGAGTAGGCACCACTATAAAGTTTACCATGAATTAAGGACGTGTTTTAATCATGAAACGAATCATTGAAATTCGATCCGCAGAAGGCGGAGATGATGCCAAGCTGTTTGCCAAAGATCTGGCAGCAGCGTATATCAAGATGTTCGGCCGCCTTGGCTGAAAGCATCGCCTGCTCGATTCTAGACTAGGTGAAATCAGTATTGAGGTCACAGGTCAGAATTTAGCAGAGCTCAACCATGAGCAAGGTGGTCACCGAGTACAGCGTGTCCCACCTACTGAACGTAGAGGTCGAGTCCATTCTTCAACAGTAACTGTTGCGGTAATTGACGAACGAACCGCGCAAACCTACGTTTTTAATCCCAAAGATTTTGAGATTCAGTGGTATTCAGGTACTGGTGCGGGCGGGCAACACCGCAATAAACACCAGAACTCCTGTAGAATAGTGCACAAAAGCACAGGAATAGTGGCAACGGCGCAGTGCAGATCTAGAGAAAATTCTCTTGAAGAAGCTAAGAGCACTATTTTGCAAAGGCTAAATGAGATTGGCCAAATGAAGGCTCGATCTACTACGGCTCAAGAAAGAAAAGCCCAAGTTGGGTCTGGTGAAAGTGCTGATAAGATGAGAACTTACCGATTCCAAGACGGCTTAGTCAAAGACCACGTGACTGGAAAATCCGCACGAGTAAATGATGTCATGGCTGGTGGGTTTGACCTATTATGGTAACTTGAGAAATTGTGACGCTTTTCCTTCTTAGTAAATACTTGTGGAGGAAAAGCATATGCAACTTGAAGAAATATTCGGTGCATTTTCAAGAACAGGTCAGATGAAAAAAGAGCTTGCCGCTCGCCATATTGAGTGTGAATACATGTTCAAAAGCGGCGTCGAGCGTATCAAGTTTGATGACTATGAGCTTGAGATAGACCACTACACTGGCGAAAGCAAGATGGACATGATGGTTAGACGGCGTGGGAGGTTGATATTCTTTCACCCAGTCTCTAGCTATGATGAGGCCGTCAAATTTTTGGAAACTCACTACGTGATTCCGAAGCTATCATCTTCTAAATAAGTAAGTTCAATTTGGGAGATTGTTGTGAAGAAATTTTTGCTGCCAATCAAAGACATTATTCTAGAGCTGATAAGATCTAGAAATGATGGCAAGAAATGGTACACGTCCAAAACCCTTTGGGCGAACGTAGTGCTGATCATATCTATTCTTCTTCAGATGAAGTTGGGTTTTTTGATTGAGCCTGAAATTCAGGCATTAGTTGTGACATTGATTAATATTGTCCTGCGCAAAATCACAAAACAACCACTGTCCTGGTAAATTGAATGTTATTTGACTCGGCAACGTCTAAATAGCGTTCACAGGAGAATTACATCATATGAAACTCGGCGACATCAAACAACCGATCGTTGAAAGCGATCTTGCTAAATTTCACTCAATGCTTAAGAATAACATCAAAGCAAACATTGAGACGGACAAAGCCATTTCCAAAAACCACAAATGGAAGTTTGAAATTGGTGATGTTTTTCTGGGCTTAAAAACTCAGAAGACGTACAAAATCGTTGGTAGAAAATTCCAGAAGAGAATTAACCGCGATGAAAATTTCAAACAAGTCGGCGAACCGTACATGTCTCCAATCTACATGTATGAAACTCCCGACGGAGAGAAGGGCCAGTTCTGGGAAGATCTGCTAAAAGACAGCAAGTCTTTGAAGAGAATCGCAAAAGCCGGCGACAACACTGAGTAATTTATTTGCTGCTATAGCTCTAGTGGTAGAGCGCTTCCTTGGTAAGGAAGAGGTCACTGGTTCGAATCCAGTTAGCAGCACCAAAGTTAATGGGTCCTAGACTTCAGGTTTAGGACCCATTTTGGTATCGTAAAATGTTAATTAGGAGTTGAATATGAAACGTTGTGGATCTTGCAGACATTTTACACGAAATAAATCACTTAAAGACACCAGCGGGCTTTGTAACATTCTTGATGCAAGGGCTTCAGAAGATGGTGGAACAAAGTGCAATCATTTCAAACGAGTAAAGTTTCACAGAAAAGAAAAAGCTCTAATTCTTGACGATCGGTTGACGTTTGAAAATATGGTGGACTAAATGGAAGAAAAACAAACAGTTAACGAGGCAATAGCTGTTGGTGATTTAATTAAGGCGTATCATGCTGGATATTTTGTTGTCACCAATGTTGAACCGCGAGATGGATATGAGCCGATTATCCATTACCGCAAAGTTCTCAACTCAAACGGTACATGGGCTAAGTCTGTGAGTAAGTATAGTTGCTCGGAGTTTTTCTGTTCTAAGGTAACAGACGCACTGATTAACGCCGAATACGACAGTGAGATTCAAGCTGCGTCGTTGAAGTTGCAGAACCTGAGAGAAGCATTTAATTCACCCTGAATTGAATTGTAACTTTTCAACAGAAGAACTACAATTGAGATACCTTTTTAAGGAGTCTCAATATGAATACCAACTTGATCACGCTTAACAATGGCGTCCGTGTTCTGTTTCTGAACAATCCAAATTTACAGACCGCTTCGGTTGGTGTGTTTGTGAATGTTGGGTCAGCGAACGAAACGCCATCTGAGAACGGCATCAGTCACTTCCTTGAGCATATGGCTTTCAAGGGAACAAAAAAGCGCTCATACAATAAGATCAGCTCAGACGCTGAACGACTCGGCGCTGATATGAACGCGTTCACAGATCGTGACATGACAGCGTATTACATTACTGGACTAGGTAGCCAAGCCACTACTTTTGTTGATATTCTTGGCGATATTTTCTGCAACAGTATTTTTGACCCTGCAGAAATCGATAAAGAACGTGACGTCATCTTGCAAGAATACAAGATGTACGCCGACAAGCCAAGCTACGTTGCGCACGATTTGGCTCAAGAGATCTCATATCCTGGACATGCGTTCGGTCGTAAGATCATTGGGGAGCCCAAGACTATCAAGTCATGGGTGCGAGATGATTTCGTTAACTACATGCAAAAACACTACGGTGGAGAAAATGTCGTTATTGGAGTGTCTGGCAACTTTGATGAGGATAAGGTTCTGGCAGCAGTCATTAAGAACTTTGCCTATTTCAAGCGCGGCAGCAGCCAGGGCTTTGAGCGCACAGTGCCAACTTTCGTTGGCGGCCACGGAACTAAGAAAAAGAATGTTGAGCAATGTGCCGTCAACATTGTGTACGAGACTGTTCCAGTAGTTGACAAGCTTTCTCGAGTTTTTGATGTTGCTGCTGGTGCTATTGGGGGCGGCATGAGCTCTCCTCTGTTTGATGAAGTTCGTGAAAAACGCGGCCTTGCGTACTCCATCGGAACTCATACTGATGCTCGTCAACAGTGCGGGACGCTT
>JBHIVS010000267.1:0-3758 GCA_041987885.1 Pseudobdellovibrionaceae bacterium
TCTCGTGCATGAAGGTGTCGCGCGGCAGGCCAAGCGCCGCCATGCAGCGGTAGACCTCGTCGAAGAATGCTCGCAGGCCGTTGCCGGATGACACGCTGAAGCCCCTGCAAAATCAAAATCAAGTTCACTCAAAATTTGATGAAGGCGATTAAAAATTTGTTGGAACTGGGATTGGGAAGCTCTTGAAGTAACCCCTTCCCAAAAGCCATTATAAAGTTTGCTTTGATAAAGAACAGTGGCAGAGGTTCCGTGTTCAATGCGACCTTTATTTAAAACAGAAATGTTTTCTAACATGCGACCGATGGCAGAATCTGCTTCTGGATTTACGATATAAGCAGCACCGATAGAATACAGAGAACCATTAAAACTTTCCCCCTTGGCATTTCCTCCAAGTCGGGAATCCATTTCTAAAACAGCAATTTTTTTATCTTTAAGATAATAGGCAGAAATCAATCCACTCATGCCGCCACCGATGATAAGAATATCAAATTCTTCAGATACTGCCTGAGGAATTCCGCCTTTGGCTTGGATATATCCATCTAAGTTCCAAAAAGCATTGTGGGGGCGATCGACATTGTCGCCATTAAAATCTAGGGAATTCACAGAATCGGCAGGGGTGATAGGGCTGTCGTCTAAGGTAGTTTGATAAAGCCATTTATTGCCTTTGGCGATTGTTTTTTGAGGAAGGCTGGCAAGAGCCGTAAAACCTGTAGCTGCTTTTAGAAACTGACGTCTTTTCATGGGGTTGGTGTATCTAGAGCCCTTGGGAATCTCAAGTTAAAAGCTCATTGAGAGGCTAAGTGATAGGGAATTGAGTGGCTGAATGTTAAAATTTCAGGTTTTGACATCCTGTTTGAAATGGCTGAGCCTTAAGGACGAAACTTTTTCATAAGGGGAGCTGAATGAAGAAAATGACAAGTTATTTATTGGGCCTAGGGCTTATTTTTGTAAGTGCTTATGCATCTGCGGATTCTATTATAAGAGTGCAAGGAAAAGCAGAGGTTTTTTTTGAACCCAATCAGGTTCAAATGTCCGTAGAGTTATGGTCAAAAGGTAAAACGGCCAATGAAGCTCAAAAAGCGGCGCAAAAATATCAAGTTGAAATCGAAAAGATTTTTCAACAATTCAAGTTATCGAAAAAAGATTATCAAACACGTGATTACAACTTCGCACCAGAGTACGAATACGATCAGGGGCTTAAAAGAAATAAAATGGTCGGCTTTGGAATTACTCACAGCTATAGTTTAACTCTTCGAGATACGAAAGTTGTGGGGAATTTAATTGATGCCCTTTTGTCTCTTAAAATGTCGACAAATGCGGGAGTCAATGTAAATCAAATTCAATGGGATTCTTCAGAGAGAGAAAAATATGAATTAAAAGCTCTTGGTGAAGCAGTTTCCGATGCGGCTGTAAAAGCTGAAGAAATCGCAAAAGCAGCGAAAGTAAAAATCAAAAAAGTGGAAAGTATTTTCTATGGAGCAAGTCACTCATCAGGTCCTATGCCCCGTGGTAATATGAAAATGATGAGTGCTATGGCTGACACAGAACTTGCTGCGGGACAAATTTCCCAACAAGTAGAGGTTACAGTCGAATACAGTTTCTAAGGTTCATTTCTAGATTGATTGCACCATTGGCAGATACAAAGTGTCGGCGAAAGGTACATGACTTGAAAAGGACCTCCACAAGAAATAGAGCTGCAATTTACGACTCCTTGGTCGCTATTACGACAAACGAGATCTGGATTGCAGCGATATTCTTTGGGAGAAAAAACTACGTCATAAGCTCCGCCCGCAATTTCACAAACTTGGGCAAGAGATTTAGTTCCGTGGCAATCATAGAGTCTATGAGTAGTGCTACCGATGTTTTGAATTCGGTATTTGCCAAAAAATTCAATGTCGAATTCTTTGTTGGAATCTAATTCTTGGAATGGGAAGTTTGTAGGAACAACTCTGAGTCTGAATTTGGCTTTGAGATAAGGCCCTGAGTTTAGAGTCCCCAATCCTGGATAATGATAGAAAACTTTTCTTTGGCTATTAATAACGCCATTTGAGTTGGTATAACGTTCAGCAGATTCAATTTTAATGGCAACCGTTTTTATGTCTAAGCCTATATTTGCAAGCTTCACATTGTTTTGAATGAGTAAATTTTGTGTTGTACCACTTTGTTTGAGTAGCAATTGAGCAGGTTGCCAAGCTCCTGAGGTATCAACAATATTAGTTCCGCCACCTAAAATTTGACGGCAGAATGCAGGGTCTTGAATTATATTTTCGATATTCGACATGAATTGTTTGTAGTTGGCAGTCGCATTGGCTCGAGATTGACGAGTCAGATAGTCTTTGATCGATCCAGACATTGCCAATGCAAAAAGTCCTAAAACTCCAGCAACGATAAGTACAAAGAGAAAAACATTTCCTTTAGAGTTTTTAATTACTGACATTTTATGCATGTTACAAAGATTTCCTGAGTGTAAACGGGATAGGAACATTTTTTACCGCATGAAGCATGGTGGCTGTAAACGGAAGCTGTTTTTCCAGTTTCAACGGCATAGCTGTGAGATGGGCAGCTGGAGGCTCCTGTAAAAGTATTTTCGTATTTAGCTCCTGGATGAAGTTTTTTACAGTCATTTTTACCGTTGTCACATTGTTTAGAGATATAAGATCCATAGCTTCTGCATTCAGAAGTCATTTTACAAATTTGTCCGACAGGGCTGCCGTTAATATTGCTACACAAAGACTCCATGGTGTAATCAATTTCATTGCAGGAAATAATGTCATTTGTATCAGATCTTGTGATGACAGTGGCTGGAAAGGTAATAGATTTTGTTTCACTGTTCGGCCCCACAGTTTGAGTGTAGTTTAGAACGATATCCAAAGAGCGCATATAAATATCGGCCGCAATTCCTTGGGCTTTTGTTTCAAGTTTTTGATTTAAAGTGGAATTTGCTTTAAGAGACAGTTGGTTGATTGTCAACTTTGGTGAAACCTTAAAGCCCGCAGAGATGCTATTAGTAACGGCTCCGACATCTGAGCCTGCACCGTAGCCATTGTACCCATTGGGTCCCATTAAAATAGATAGGGGAGTTTGTACTGATGATCCAGGATATTTTTTATTATAAAGTACGGTGTAGCAACCTTCTTTGGATCGAATGTATTTTCCTAGTTCACTGACGAAGGTATCGCTTTCAATTTCTTGAACTAATTGCTGCTGACTTTTTGACATTACATTGAGTAAGCTCGCAGCTCCTAAGGAGATCAATCCTAGGATAGCGACGGTGATCATAACTTCGACTAAGGTAAATCCATTTTTTTTCAAATTAACTCTCCTTAGTTGCAATATAAACACGTGTAGTAGTTAATAATCGAAGTGACTGGTTTGCTACATTTTTTTCCGCAGGAAACATTATGACTATAGCGAGTTTCAGAAAATGTCAGAGATGCCGTTGAAGGTGCGGGACATGAGTAAGCATTATTTAAAGGATTCGGACTTGCATTAAAAGAATTGCAAGTAGCTGCTCCATTGCATCCAGTTACTATGTAGGCTCCCATATGAGTACAAAACTTTCCAGGTTGGCAATTTGTTCCATCCCATACTCCGCCAACAGCGGCACAAGAAAGTTCTTTGTTCGCTTCCGCTTGGCAGGAAACTATCATTCCAGAAGTATTAGTGAAAACAGGAATATTTACAGAGAAAGATTTTGGAGCAATCATGCTCGAGTTTCCTGCATTTGGAATTTTTTCGAAATCAAAGTTAAGCATGAC
>JBHIVS010000268.1:0-3746 GCA_041987885.1 Pseudobdellovibrionaceae bacterium
AGTAGTAGTGTTTTCCAGCTTCAAGGTTAGAGACTTCAAAGTTTGTGTCTTTAACATGGTAGTCGTTGATAACCAAATTTTTAGCATTGCTAAATGTAGGCTCTGTAGAAACTTGTACATGGTACTCAGTTGCATTTTCAATTTTGTTCCAGTTTAAAGTCACTTTATTGCCTTTAACAGCAGAGTAGTAATCCGGAGCTGAAAGTTCAGGAACGGCAGGAACAGCTCTTTTTTCAAGTTTTGGTTGTTTTGGTGGAAAAAGAGCATTCATTTTTTCAGTAAGACCGCCATGGCCACCACCGTGCTCACCGCCACCAGCTGCAATAGCTGTAGAAGCAAAAACTGTTAAAACTAAAGAAAATAGAGATAAAATGCTCTTCATAGTAGATTCCTTTTTGTAAACGATGCCTATCAAAGTAAAATAAAAAAGCGATTTTTAAAACCTTCTTGCTCTATATGCTGGATAGTGTTAGAAAACGCAACGGTTTTGCGGATGATCGCCCTAAATAAGGCTCTTAGAGCCCTAAAAAAGGGAGGAAAGTCCGGACTCCATATGGCGGCGCAAAGGGTAACGCCCTTCGGCAGTAATGTCAGGAACAGTGGAACAGAGAGAATGTCCAGAGCTATGAGCCAAGTACCGGGAACGGGAGGATTTGGGGAGCTGCTGGAGTGAAAACAGCCAAACTCTGCGCGGAGCAAGATCAAATAGGGAGACATTAGTAGAGCGGCCAGCTCGTAGTCTTCGGGTAAGATCGCTTGAGGTCGACAGTAATGTCGGTCCCAGATGAATGATCATCTATTGTTATCGAGTGTATTTATGGGACTTGGTAATTTGGACAGAATCCGGCTTACAGCAAAACCGTTTTCCCGCCTTCTTTAGTGGAATACCACTAGTCATATTGAGACAGTATTTATGGTCTTCGGCTTGCATACCTAGAAAGGTATGCAAGTTGTTAATTTTAAAGCGTTTAAATCGAAATATATCGCCTTTGGGTTGTTTTTGTTCTGTCTGATTGGGACAAAAAATGCTCTTGCCGAAGGCATAGACAGTTGTATGCGTTTTTCTTTGGACTCTTCATTTGCCAGTATTGCGGTTGGGGATAAGTCTCCGCTGTTTGTAAGATGTTCTTCTTCGAATTCTGAACCAGTAAATAATCAAGTTCGTCCCAAATATTCTCAATACGAAGTTAAAGCCATGGCTGATAATTATGCTGCGGTGATGGATTGTTTAGAGATTGATCCAACGATGCTATTTCCAAAGCTAATGGCAGAGAGTGGCTTTCATACCTTGATTCAAAATCCAAATGGGGATGCTGGAATCGGCCAATTGACCAAAAAAGCTATCTTGGATGTTGAGGCGAATATGGATTTTTTTAAACAGAAAATTTCGGAAAGCCAAAAGCCGAGCTGCCGTAAAATTAAATCTTTTGCCTCTACTCGCAGGGAGTTTTGGCTACCAATTGCTAATAAATCAAAATGTTCTGTGATGAATCGCAATTTAAATCCGATGAAAAATATTTTATATACGGGTATTTTTCATAAGCTTAATCAACGTTATGTAAATCAAGAAATCAACCGTTTGCAGGTTGTTGAGTTACTAATTCGTGCAGGCTATCCCTCTGATAATATTAATGCGATTAAAGACTTAATGGTAACATTAGGTTATAATACTGGTGGAGCTGTTGCTGTTAGAAATTTACGTGATTATTTAATAAGCCGCATTGATTTTATTGATCGCAAGATGCAAGAGTTTTCACCGGAAAGATTAATGCAAATGCCTGATCCAGAGAGAAGAATGATACTTCGCTTTATCAATGATAAAGATTTTGATTTTACAAGTTCCACTGAAAAGTTTAAGGAAAGAAAAGATCTATTTAGACAAGAACTTGCACGCATTAATCCTAGAATGGACAAAGACTCATTAGAAAAGCTTGTGCAATTAAAAATGCGCAATGAATCTGCATCGACTTATACGTTTCCCGAGTGGTTATTTGTTTGGCAGTCCCACGGGGGCCCTGGGTATTTATCAAGTCTTGCAAAGTTTGCCAGTCGTTTGGACAAAAAATTTGGGGTAGGTGTTTGCTCGAATGCAGGACATTATAAAGTCGGAAGTTTAGAGACTCGATAAAAATATTTCATCGAGTCTTGAAAAGCAATAAGACGTTGTTTTCTCTAAGAGTGTTTGATGAAACGAAAAGCCCCCATGAGGTTTATAGGGGCGATTGTCTTATATTGATAATGAAGTAGAGAGTTTTAAGAGCTGGCGCTTGAGTAAAATTTTAAAGCATATTTCCAAAAACGATTAGATAGATATAGCAATAGTGAAGACCATACGAAAACCCATAGGAATAAACCATAGTTTGCCGGTTCTAAAATAGAGCGAGCAGGCACGCTGCTAATAATTCCGACGGGAAGTATTGTTAAAATAACAACCTTGAACCACGGAACATAAATAGAATCTGGGCGCATTCCTAATCTAGAAATTTGATACCAAATAAACTGAAGGTTTTCAGATTTAGCAAAAATGATGGAGGTCGTTGCAAAGAAAAAACGAACTGCATACATGCAAATTAAACCACATGGAATTAGTAATACCAGCCATAATAAACGGAAAGGCTGCAAGTCCGTTAAGTTTGCCAATGAAAATACAAGCCAACTAAGACTGACAACTAAATTCCCAAACATCGCCGTAGAGACTCTTTGCAAAGAAATCATAAATTGAGAATTTACTGGTTTAGCCAGCAGCAAGTCTAAATCTCCGCTGACGACTTTTTTGGAAAATTGATCCAAGTTTTCAGACAGGAAAATCATATACAAAGCATCCACTGTGAAAACCATCCCAAGAAAAACTCGAGTTTGCTCAAGATTCCAATCGCCGATTCTGTTTGTATGATGGAATAAAACTTCAAAAGTCATAATCTGGGCAACATACCAAAAAAGATCTGTAATAATTTTTGTTAAAAAATTCACTCGGTATTCAAGATCAGCAATAATGCTGGCTTTGAAAAAACTTTTATAAAGACTTAGATATTTTAAAATGGTTTTTGTCATATCTAGGCTCCCGTTCCAGAGTACACAGCAACGCCTTTTTTCCACATATAAGCCCCTAGTGCATTTACAACAACCAAAGCTATAGAGACAGAGACAAAAGCACTGTAGATAGAATCAATTTGCAATCTACCGGTGATATAACCAACGGGTGCATAAACGCCGGCGCTGAAAGGAGATTGAATCATATAGGTGCGATAAGGTTCGGGTACTAAATCAAGAGGGAAAAGTTCACCTGTTAGCAACCACAAGGCCAAATTTTTTGCTCCGGTAAAGCTATAAACTTTGTTGAGGAAAAAAGCGCTTGAGCAAATAACAAAACTGATCGAATGAACTAAAACTAAGTAATAAAATACCAATGCCAAGGCTAAAGGAACCCTTGAAAGCTCTGTCGGTAGATCAAAAATTGAAACGGCGATCAAAGGAATGGTCATGGAAATGAAAGTTGTTACTACTTTATATCCCATAAGCTGTGAAAAATAATATTCATAAAAACTTGTTGGACGAGTTAAAATCGTATTCACAGTTCCTGTGTCGATTTCTTGAATCATTCTAAACTCATACATCCAGCTTGTGGCTATGCGAGCAAAGAATGCGGCCCATAGAGCATAGGACAGGTAGTATTCTCTGCCGAAACCGGCAATTTCAGTTGTTTGGGCGCCTCTAAAGATTGCAAACCACAATAGCAATTCGATACA
>JBHIVS010000269.1:0-3456 GCA_041987885.1 Pseudobdellovibrionaceae bacterium
GTCATCGCGAGCAGGTAGTGCCACTGCGTCTGCAGCTCGCCCTGGAAGGCGTTGAGGCCGATCTGCAGCGTGTAGGATTCGGTCTTGGTCAGAACCGCGAGCGGCCAGAGGAACTCGTTCCAGCGCCACATCACCGAGAAGATCGCCAAGTACATCAAGGCGGGCAATCACTTATGCGTTGCGGCACGCGCCGCGGGCATCGGTGTGAGCACGTTCTATAATTGGCTGGACAAGGGCACCAAGCAGAAGTCCGGAAAATATCGGGACTTTTTGGATGCCATTGAAAATCTTTTGGAAAGCTGTTTGAACAACTTCTGCCGGTACTTCGATGTTTAACTTTCTTGATAGATTAGAGACTTTTTCAACATTCGATTTCATGTAATTCTCCTAAATACGCTGACGCGTTATAAACCGTGGGATCTTATAGGACAGTCGCGTTTATCGCAACTGCAATGCGCTGCGAAATGCCTATATTTCAGAGGTTCGAGAGACTTAACGTATATGAAACAACAAATCTATTTTGTGACCGGAAAAGGTGGGGTGGGAAAGTCAGCTTATGCAGCGGCTTTGGCCCTTCATTTTGTAAAGAAAAAATCCAAAGTTCTGCTCGTCGAATTGGGAGACAGCTCTTTTTATCAAGATTATCTCCAAACTCCAAAGGTCACCTTTGCCCCTCAGAAGACTCCGTGGGGTTTTGATTTGGCTAAGTGGTCGGGTAAAGACTGTCTTCAAGAATATGCACAGCATTTAATTAAAGTAGAGGCTTTGGTAAAATTGTTCTTTGAAAATCGAGTCATGAGAACTTTTGTTGATATCGCCCCTGGTTTGCAGGAGTTGGCGATTATGGGCAAGGCGACAAGCCTGCCTCGTCGTCATGGTCCTCCTTTGGTTTATGACTATATTATCGTGGATTGTTTTGCCACGGGACATTTTAAAGCATTGATGGAAGCTCCGGGTGGAATGGCAAAGGCTGTTCCTGTGGGGCCGATGGGAGAGCAAAGTCGAGGAATTGAAAAGATTCTTAAAGACCCTAAGATTTGTCATTACCATATAGTGACATTAGCTGAAGAGCTTCCTCTTAAAGAAGGTGTGGAATTGCGAGATTGGTTACTTGACGAGTTTAAGATTAATGCACAACTTATCACTAATAAGCGCATTCATTTCCCATTTGCGCCGGAACAATTAAAAAAAGCTTCGGGGCAAGATGCTAAGCTTTTCGCAGAGTATTTGATCACTCAAGATCAAGCTCAGGGGGCCGCTTTGGAAAAATATTTGTCGACTGATTATAAAATGACAATACCTTGGTTTTTCGAAAATGAAGGTATTGAGGTTATAAAAAACATGGCGGAGAACATTAAGCTTGATTCATCAGATTTATAGTCGACGTAAAGTTTTAATTTGCGCAGGGAGTGGGGGAGTTGGCAAAACAACCTTAGCTGCTTCTATTGCAGTTTCGGCAGCGAAAGATGGCTTAAAAGTTTTAGTTCTGACTATTGATCCCTCAAAAAGATTGGCGCAAACTCTGGGTATAGAGGGCACGAAAGATATTACGGAAGTACCACTTCAGGCTTACAAGGGAAAACTCTTTGCAAGCGTTGTAGATCATAAAAAAACTTTTGATGATTTTATAGTCAAGGCCGCGGGGAATGAGCAAAGAGCACAGCGAATTTTAAACAATGGCCTCTATAAGCAACTTTCAACAACACTTAGTGGTTCGCAAGAATTTACTGCTTTAGAAAAACTCTATTCAATTTATGAATCGAAAGAGTTCGATTTAATTATTCTAGACACACCACCAGCAAAACATGCGATGGATTTTTTGGGAGCTCCTCAGAAGCTTTCGGCGTTATTTCAAGATAGCATCACGAAATGGTTTAGATCTGACAGTGCCGATGGGAAAAAGGGGCTGTTTGCGAATTTGTTAAATACTGGCACTAAGCAAGTTATGAAAATCTTAGAAATGCTAACAGGCGGTAAATTCATCGAAGAATTGACGGATTTTTTTGCATCGATGGAGTCATGGCAAGGCCGTTTATTTTCTCGAATGACTGACATGCAAAAACTTCTTACGAGTGAAGAGACAGGTTTTTGTTTGGTGACTTCTTTTGAGGAAGCTAAACTCAAAGAAGCAGAGAATTTTATCGAGACAGTTCATAAATCTGGGTATCACTTAGATGCTATTATCATAAATCGCACGTTTCCATTTTGGTTAAACCTATCTTCAAAAGATAGTTTTAATAGAAATGATTCTGTCGAAGAGTATTTTGCTAAGATGAAATCTTACTATCAGGCTCGGAGCGATCAGTATTCGGATTTTGAGAATCGTGTAAAAAAATACGGACCAGTTTATAGAGTTCCAGATTTAGTAATCGATATTTCTGATTTAACGGGTTTAGAGAGAGTTTCTTCTTTGTTAGAAAGCTCAGGAGTTTCATGAAAAAAATTGTATTGATTTTTTCACTATTGATGACATCTGCATGTGCTCATAGACAGGTCGTATCGCAGAGCTCTGCCGAATTGGCTCTTTTGCAAAGAGGACAACAGCAGATGAAAAGCCAAAATTACGAACAGGCGTTGAAAACTTTTGTACAATTTAATAAAACCTATCCATTCTCCATTTATTCGGCACAAGCCAAACTGGAAGAAGGAAAAACACATTTGAAGCTTGGTCAGTACTCTGAGGCTACCAATGTTTTGCGAGATGTTTCTGCCGCCACGAAAATAAACGCTCCACAAATATTTGCAGAATCTTTATTTTTTCTGGGTCTAGCCTATGAGGGAATGGGTGACGATGTTAGAGCCACTTCAGCATTATTGGATGCGGAACGATTGGGGAAAAACTTAGATCCAACAATCGCAAAAGCAGAGCTTCCTGCTAAACTTTCTGCAATCTATGTTCGTCATGGTCATAGCAAGGAAGCTATGATTTATCTAGGAAAAGCAGAAAAAGGACTCGAATCCCTAAGGGGTATTGATCCTCTCTATGCGACGAAAGAGTATGCAGCAGAGTTATTCTATCGTATGGGAAGTGTATTCACTGAAGACCTAACTGAACAGAATGTAGATAACCGGATTCAAAGCTTAAAGTTGGTCCAAATTTATTTATTCAAATCTATGAGATTAGATGTTGATCCGTGGTCTAAAAATGCTCAGAGGGTTTTGCTCGAAGGCTATAGAAATTTTATATTCATCTTTAATAATCAAAAAAATTTAGAAACAAAATTGCAAACAGGATCTGAGTTGATGGCCTTGTTTGAACAGGCAGAGTTGTTTAAATCAAATCAAGGAATTGTTGAATTTAAGGCGGAGCAAGAAGTTTTCAATTACATCGCCTCAGTCAAAGCAAAGGTGGCTGAAGAAATGTATAAACCTAGAACTTATGTTCATGAAACTTTAGAGTCCGAACGATTAAACGGAGTCCGTCGTGAAGGTGCAGTGAACGTTGACACACTTCTG
>JBHIVS010000269.1:3466-3742 GCA_041987885.1 Pseudobdellovibrionaceae bacterium
ATCCAAACTTATAGAAATAGCGATGAAAGATAAAAATATGTCTAATGAAAAAATACACTCTCAAATTGTTCAAAATCTAGAAGCTATTTGTAAATGGTTTGAAGGAAAATCAAAGAATATTCCTTATCCAATCTATTCAAGTTATGACATTCGTGATTCAGGTGTTAAAGTTGCTAACGTGGACGCGAATATTTTTCCAGCAGGATTTAATAATATTTGTCCAACAGATAAAGAAACCTCTGTTGAGTTAATGAGTGGTTATATTGATCAACATTA
>JBHIVS010000270.1:0-3731 GCA_041987885.1 Pseudobdellovibrionaceae bacterium
TCGAACCAGACTGTTGAGCAGACGCATTCACAGTTGGATTGTCCCACAAACGATTGATTCTCAACTTCATACCTTGAGCTTCAACGTCTTTTTTGAAGTACTTTTCAAGACGATCCATAGCTTCATTAAATTCAGCTTGGGAAATTCCACCTTGTTGGTTATCAGATGCAGCCCCAACTCTTACTGGAATTTTCATATCATTCTCAGGAAGGAACCCTTCACAAAGAACCGAATGAACGTCATTATGATGAAATACGAATGCTGAAAGACCTAATACGGCCATTGCTGCCAATCCTACGATGGCAAGTTTCTTTGTCATGACAATACCCCCTCTGAAAGTCTAGACGATCTAAAAATCGTGCGCCTTTTTTAAAGGGGTCGCAATTAAAATTTTGTAAGATAGCCGCACCGCGGATAATTTGAAGAATCAAAAAAAGGCCCTTTTGAGGCCTTTTCAGAGGAGAATCTATCTTTTCAAAAGTATTATTCTCTCAAAAATAAGTTCATAAAAAACTAAGGGACTCCTAAAAGCCTTAAACCCTGAACTAAAATCACTGTCACAAGATAAGCTACGACATTCAAAGATACCAATTGAATCATTGCAAACTTCCAAGATCCCATCTCGCGAACTTGCACTCCAACCGTAGAGATACACTGAAGTGCGATCAAAAAGAAAACCATCAACCCGATAACAGAACTCACCGTGAACAAAGGCTCGCCTTTAGAATTTGTGGCCGATGCCATTTGAGTCAATAAAGCGGCTTGCTGAGAGTCTTCTTCTGTATCCGTAATATTAAATGTCAAAGCTAGAGACGAGACAAATACTTCACGAGCCGCAAATGCTGAAATTAAACCGATTCCGACTCTCCAGTCAGACCCCATAGGTTCAAAAACTGGCTCCATCACGTGACCTAGTTGTCCTACATAACTTTGTTCCAAACGAACTGTCTCATTTTCTTCATGTGCGTGCGGGAACGTCGTTCCAAACCAAATAATAACAGCAAAGGCAAAAATAATAGGACCGGCTCTTTTCACATAACCTAATGTGCGAGTCCAAGCATTTCTCAACAACACTCGCGTTTTGGGGCGACGATACAAAGGAAGTTCAGTGATTAGAAAACCTTTTTCTGTCTTAGGAATAAAGCGACTTACAATCGCTGCCGCAGCGACACCAATTAAAATTGAACCTAAATACAATGCAGCCATCGCAAGCCCTGCATACAGAGGACTTTTACCATGAAATAAAAAAGCGATAAATACTCCAAACCCTGGCAAACGCGCTGAACAGCTCATCAGAGGAATTATAAACGAAGTTATTAAACGGTCTCTTTTGTTCGGAATATTTCTAGTTGCAATAATCGCAGGCACTGCACAAGCAAAACCCGAAAGCAATGGAACGAAAGAACGCCCGCTCATTCCTAATTTTTCAAAAGGACTGTCGATCAAAGCTACGGCTCTTGATAAATATCCACTGCCTTCTAGAATACCAATAGCAACAAATAAAATGAAAATTTGAGGGACAAAGACCATAAAAGCAGCAAAGCTTCCGACAACACCGTTAGCTAAAAAATCCGCCCACAAAGCCCCTTCACCTTTTGAAGCAATAAAATCAATCACCGCGCCAAAAGCTCCGTCCACATAATCCATAAATGGAGTCGCCAACCAGAACACAGATGCAAACAGTCCTGTCATGATCGCAAAGAAAGAAATAACTCCCCAAAACCAATGCAATAAAACTTTATCAATTTTTTGAGTGATTTCACCGACTGGAAGCTCCTTGTGCGAAACCTGACCTTTAGAATCCAAAAAGCAACGCTTAGAAATACCCTCAGCAATTTTTAACTTTTCTTCATGCTTCTCAGGAGACCACGAAGCTGGTTTCGTTCCTTTGACATGGGAATCCAAAGATTCAGCAGCCTTTACAACCTCAAGCAGACCAGCTCCCAAAGCTCCATCAAACAGAACAACCTTGGCCCCGTCAAATTGCTCTGACAAATAATCAACGTCTAATTTCCAGTTATTTTTAACAACCATATCACCCATAGTAACTATGATCGCAAATGGAAGTTTTGATTCTTGGATTTGCATTGCCAGAGTTAAATGTCTTTCAATTTGAGTGGCATCAACGATAACTAAAATACCGTCTACTTGCTCAATATCTGGATTTTCAAAAATAGCTCTCAATGTGACTTCTTCGTCTTCGGCCTTAGGATGAAGAGAATAAGTTCCTGGAGTATCCATGAACTGTAATTTTGAATCTAAATGTGCAGCCGCAGAACCTATTGAATACTCAACAGTTGCCCCTGGATAATTCACAGTCTTGAATTTTGAACCTGTTAACCAATTATAAAGAGTTGTTTTACCAGCATTCGGAGGGCCCACTAAAGCAATGCAATGGGGACGAACATCTAAATCGTTTTGACTAGAATGCATTTTGCCTCCTCTTTTCTAAGAGCTAAAAAACTATTTACTTTTTTAACAATCAATGGACCACCGAACGGAGCTTGTCCAACAACCGACAATATACTGCCCTGACGAAGACCTAATTCATGAAGTCTCTCTATCAGAATTTCTTCTCCAGAAAATCCTGTGATTTCGAAGTTTTTTTGAGACTTATTTAACTGCTCTATAAGATTCATAAGCGCCTCTAAGTATTTGAATAGACTGAATAAGTGTTCCCCCTTACAAAGGGAAGTCCTTTAGAGGATTTTAGAAGGAATGAAAGCCAAATGAAAATAGATACGAATATCTATAACTTAAGAGTGGTCGAAGCCCCTTGACCAAGGCTTTCTTCGACATAAACAGAGACAGAACGAATGCCAAACTTTTTAAATTCTGCGGCAAAATTTTGCGCCAACAAACCAGATAGTTTTTCAACGCTGGTGTTGTTTATAGGCAATAGAATCACTTCATTTTTAGGAAAAACATAGAAACGATCGCGGAAGGTCACTTCTAATGATTTGTCAGTTTCTTTAAACTTCATATCTTTATGCAGACGAGGCAATAAAACCTGCTCATCCCAAAGATCTAATTGGGATTTGATATGCTTTTTTAAAACATTAAAATCTACATAATAGCCTTCGGAATGCTGGGATTCGTCCTCTGGAGCAACAACGTCCACTTTGACGATATAGTTATGTCCATGCAGTCTTTCAGCGTGCGTATCGTCAAATATCAAAAAATGAGCTGCTGAAAATTTAAAGTTTTGTTTCGCCAAATGCAAAGTGATCATGGACATACCTACCTATTGAGCCTTATATTAACACCATGAAGTTAGAATTAAAATCTCATTTTCAAATAGAATCGGCCCGTTTTTTACCTCTTCTACCCAAGACTCATCCCTGCGCTAATATGCACGGCCATAGTTTTAAAATCATTCTAACTCTAGTAGGAGACATCGACCCAAAAGTAGGCTGGGTGATAGACTATAACGACATCAACGCCGCCGTAAAACCAATCCTAAGCCTGATCGACCACAAAGTCCTAAACGAAGTCCCTGGCCTAGAAAACCCAACCTCTGAATTTCTAGCAATTTGGTTCTACGAAAAAGCCAAACCACTTTTGCCACAACTAACAAAAGTCACTATAGCAGAAACCCCAAGCACCGAGTGTTCTTACCCTATCTAAAAGCCTGTTTTCTTTAATTGCAGGCGGAGATCTTGGGTTTCTTCCAATCTACCTGAAAATAAGGTTCTCTAAAGTTGAAGTCCTCGCGGACGCCTCCATGCCTT
>JBHIVS010000271.1:0-3698 GCA_041987885.1 Pseudobdellovibrionaceae bacterium
TGCGGTTCAAACTAATGTTCAGTCTTTTACGTACCAACCACAGCAGACAGAGGCAGCTCCTCAGGTCATCACTGAGACTGTGGTTGTTCCCTCTGTAGCTGCCGGAATTGTTTATGAAAATCAACCATCTGCTCAAAATGTAGTTGTTGAAACTTCTGTAACACTTCAGCCTCAAACTGAAGTTGCAACTCCTCTTCAACCACAAGAAGAGTCTTCTTCAACTCCGCGCGATTTGTTACTTGCTAAAGCTCGTGCTTTCAAAGAAAGCCAAGATCTAAAAGCAAAACAAAACGATCCAGAGCAAATGTCTATGAATGTTGATCATGAACAACATTCTCTAGAAGAAGCTCGTCGTATGGCGCGTGAAGTTTTGAGTTCACCTTTTTCTTCTCAAAACCTTGAAGTTCCAGCGTTCATTCGTAAAAAACAAGGTTTTGATCTGAATAACAACTAGTGGAAGCCTGGTTTATATCCGACATCCACTTAAAAACCGCTGAAGAGCGCAATGGGAAAATCCTGTTGCGCTTTTTGCGTTATTTACTGCAAAGAAATCCAGCAGAAATTCATCTTTTCATGTTAGGTGATATTTTTGATTTATGGGTTGGTGGACATAGTTATTTCGCAGAAAAATTTTCGGACATTATGCAGGCTTTAAAAGATTTAAAGTGTGCGGGGGCACGAATTACCTTTATCGAAGGTAATCACGATGTACATGTTGAAAAGTATTTTGAAAAAAAGATCGGAGCCGAAGTTCACGTAGAGGCTCAGTATTATAATCTCGACGGTGTTATTGTTCGTTGCGAGCATGGCGATTTAATCAATCTCAATGACGAGAAATATTTAAAATATAGATCTATTATTCGCAATCCATGGATCAAGCCTTTAGGAAATATTATCCCTGGAAGAATTTGGGATTATATTGGAAACCATGCCAGTAAAAAAAGCAGGGCTAAAAGTGAACTTTACCGCACCAATAATGGACCAAATTTAATTTCCATGATCAGAAATCATATCCCTATTGCTTATAATGAAAAACCTTTTGATTTGATAATTTCAGGGCATATGCATATTTTTGATGATCACGAAGTTGTGATAGATAACAAAAAAGTACGTTCTATTAATTTGGGTTCTTGGTTTGAAGAGAGAATACGCGTATTTAGGTTAAGTCAAGGCGTTGGTGAGTGGGTCGATGTCACAGAGATCTAGAACTCAAGTTCAGTCTGTTTCATATCGCATCGAGAATTTTGAAGATTATATAGATGAAAAAATTCGTTCCTTAGTTTTGGCATTGATTCATTGTGGTTATCTACCAACGTCAAGTTGCGAGGGGCACAGTTATATCGAGCCTCGTTTTTTAGTTTTGGCTTTCGTTAGTAAGTCAGCAAGACAATTATTTATTGATAAAATTCGAAGACTTGATGGGCAAATTAATTGGATTGAATACGAAACCAATAGCTATGAAATAGTTGATGGTCTTCGTTATGATTATGGAACTGTCCAAGATGAAATAAGAGGACTAAATCATCTATTTGGTAAGAGAGAAACTTCTTATTGTTTTTTGCGAATATTGATTGGTCGTAAGGTTTCTCCTGAATTTGAATATTCAAAAGTGTTTTCAGAAAAAGTTATTTTTAATTGGCGCTATTATAGTGCTGGAGCGTATAATTTATTTTTTCGTGAACGTATCACTCGTAAGCTTGAAAAATTATTTAAATAATTCTCTGATTCTGATACTCTCAAGTATTAAAACCATTTTTTATCGGTGGGTAAGATGCAAAAGTATAGACGACATTTGTTAAAGCTTTTCGTGGGAATTGGTAGTTTGTCTATATTTTCTATTTTTTTTAAGTTTAAAAATAAAATGGATTCCGGGGCTATTGATCTTTCTTCCGAAGATTCTGAATTTTCTCCACCAGATATAAAACAAACTGTTCGTAGAAAGTTCGAAGGCATTCAGTGGAAAAGATTATCTTCCAATGACATGTCAGAGATTAAAAAATCTTATAAAGTAGTCGTTATTGGTTCTGGATATGGAGCATCTGTGGCCGCGGCTCGTTTGTCAGAAAAACTTGGGGCTGAGTTATGTTTATTGGAAAGAGGACGTGAGTTTATTCCTGGTGAATATCCATCTTCTGCGTCGCAGGCAGTAAAAAATTTTAGATTTGATGGACTAAGGCCTATCGGATTCAGAGCAAACTCTAATCAACTAGGTCTATATAATGTTACGTCCACAGGTGGAGTAGATATAGTTACTGGCAATGGACTTGGGGGCGGGTCTAATATTAATGCCAACGTTATTTTAGAACCTTTAGAGGAAGTATTTAGAGGAGAAGTTCCAAATATAAATAATGGAAGTCCTTCGAAGCGTTGGCCGTTACAGATTCAAGATTTTCGTCCTTATTTTAAAAAAGTTAGAACGATGTTAAAGGCTGAGCGTTTTAAGGCTGGAGTTTGGGTTGATGATAAAAACGGTGGGCATTGGGAGTTAGATGCTGGAGTTCATTCTTTATGGAAAGCTAATTTGGCAGCTTATGGTTATAGTAGTGAAGAATTAGATAGTTTAATTCCATATCAAAAAAGATCTGAACTTATGAGGCATTATGCTGCTAAATATAGAAGGAATTTAAAAACTCCAAGTCAAGACATCAACTCACAGTTAGATTTTGAATTAGAATATCCTCCTCTGGCAGTTAATTTAAGTAACTATGATACCAGTATTAGTGGAGTTCTAAATCATGTCGGAGTTCCACAGAGACTTTGTAATCAATGCGGAGACTGTGTTTCTGGTTGCAATACGGGTGCTAAAAATACTTTGATAATGAATTATTTGCCTTTGGCAAAAAATAACAAAGCAGAGTTGTTTTCTCAGGTTGAAGTAAATTATATTGAAAAATTATTAAATGAAAAAAACAGGTATCGTGTTCATTATTTCTTTTATGAAAAAAGATTTTTAAATCTTATTCCTTATACGCGTAAAGGCTTTATTGATACTGATCATATTGTTTTAGGGGCTGGATCTGTCGGCAGCACAAAAATTTTATTAAAATCTCAGAAATATGGTGGATTTGATTTTAGTGAAAAACTAGGGTCTTATTTTTCCGGAAATGGTGATGGTTTATCTGGAATTAATAAAAATAATCTGGATGTTGCCAACATTGGAAAAGGTTCGAAGATTGTTCCATTCCTTGAGGAAAATCAGAATATTAAACAGAACGATATTGCTGGGCCGTGTATCACTAGTAAGATTGATTTAAGACGTGACTATGGAATGATGTTTCAAGATGCAAGTATTCCCTCTGCTCTTGGTGGTGTACTCAAAGGTAAGATTAATGATCTTTTAGTTTTTTTAACTATGGGGTATGACAGTTCAAATGGGAAAATGTCGTTAACTTATAAAGACAATATAAAAATTGATTTTCCTGATTTGGCCTTTGAAAAAGGTCATGCTAACTCAAAAATGATCGTAAAAGCTATTTCACAAGATTTAAAAGGAAATTATCTAGAAAATCCTCGCTTGAAATATAAACTGCCAATATTAAATGGTGGAGACGGTATACCTGTGACTGTGCATGCATTGGGTGGTTGTTCAATGGGTGAAGATAACAAGTCAGGTGTAATTAATTCTGCTGGACAAGTCTTCACTTCGAATTCGGAAAATACTCAGCAAGTACATCCAGGGCTTTATGTGACCTGCGGGG
>JBHIVS010000272.1:0-3694 GCA_041987885.1 Pseudobdellovibrionaceae bacterium
GCGACAGGATTCTGAATCAGCTTCAGAACCTGAACACAATTTGAAAAACACAGCGCAGGGAATAAAATGTAATCATCGCTCCTAACTTCAAAAGAGCGAAAATGACCGCGCAATCAGAACGAATTTGGTATAAAGCAAAATTACTTCCACCGGCCCAGTCCATCTTCACCGAAGGGTTTTATCCTGAAGCGAAGAAACGGACTGGCGCACAATACGTCTACTTCACTCAAGTAGACCCGACACCTACGAATTCTAAAGTCCTTGTGGCTTCGAGGTTGGCGGAAAATTCGTTCAGAATGCTGACCTTAGAACTTGCTAAGCATTGTTTAGAACCGCAAGAAAAAGCCACTAAGGCCGAAATGAAAAAGTTGAATGAGCTTAGTGGCTTTTTAGAAAAGAACATTTGATATGCCAGTTGAACCGCCCACGCCAAAGAGACATCTTTGGCTAGATCTTGAAGACACGATCATCACTCCAGTAACTGACGGGTGGTTCAACGTGCAGCTTATCAACGTCCATAAGATCTCAAGCTTTATTGAGGAATGGAAGCCCGACTTTGTTCACGTGTTCTCATTTGCCATTTGGGACGAACAACAACTGTTGCGCTTCAATATGGCGGTGCGTGAAAGAATTGAACGGGTTTTAGGCGTCAAAATTTCAGCAGTACCCACGGTAGACGGCGAAATTATTCCTACCGCTTGCGGAGTTCTTGGTATTAGCCCGGACTTAGTCTCATTTCAGGAGGCCTCTGAATTTTGGGGAAAACAAGAGACATTCAGATTGAACATGCGTCACCTACACAAGGCGAACACAGTTCCTGTTGAAGTTGCTTTTATGGATGATGCTGTTTTTAACGAAGAGTTCTCTTGGCCTGATTTGAAGGTCACTGGAAAGATCATCAATATTGACAAGTTCCAAGTTTCTAAATTACCCAATAGTCTTTCCGCTTTTTCACTTTCATCTTCGATCGAAGTAGTGGATGGTGTATTGTTTTTCCGACATAAGTTTTCAGACGACATGAAGAACTTTTTTGTTGTCGAGGAAGAATTAAACTTGCTTGGGTTTGCGTTCACCAACAAAATAATCGAAGGCCAGTCTTTCAGCGCGACTATTGTGGAGCTCTAAGATGTTTTGTTCAATTGATTACGCAGCACGGGCTCGTCAGTGGCAAGAAATCACTGAAGTTGAGCTCATTATTACTCACCCACCAACTATTCCTGTTAAGCAGAAAAAGATCATGACCTCTCAAGTTGTTTTTGGAAATCTAGACGATCCAACGACGTCAGTTTTGACTCGAGACGAACTTCTTCAAGAGCTTAAGAAGACGTCTGTCAAGATCACCTTCACGAATGCCAACGGTGAAGTAAAGGAAATGGTTTGTACACAATGCGCGCAGCTCATGCCAGAGAGTGATCGTCCAGTGACGAACAGATACGCGCTTTTGGATGTGGCTCTTACGGAAAATCTAAGCGCAGAAAAAGTTAAGCCAGTGGATGAAAATCTCATCAGGGTGTACTCACTTGATCGCCAAGCTTGGCGATCAATCCGATATGAGCGCATCAGTCAAGTTCAAGTCAACTAATCACAAGGAAAATTATGCTAGTTCGTTCATTTATCTTTAAAAACGGTCAAGAGGTTGTTGCTCAGCTTGTTAATGAAGGTGACGATTTTATTGTCAAAAGCCCACTTGTCATTCATATGATGCGTGATCAACAAGGCATGCCCTCACTTGGTTTTGCTCCGATGTCAATGATTCGTAGAGACGGTGCTGAAGTCACGTTCTACAAGAGTGCTCTTTCCACCGCCCCAGTTGAAGTTGAGCCTGAAGTTGAAAAGTCGTATATTGAAAATACGACCGGGTTGTCTCTCCCGCCGTCGCAAGGCAATCTGATTCTGGGGTGATTATGCAGTTGGAAAAAGTTCAAGAGCTCATTGGTCGTCTGGCCTACTACGACCATGAGAATGACACTGACGTTGTTTCAGAGCTTGTGGCGACAATCAACGAAGCCCGTGAAAATGACTACGACCACGATGAAGTCGTGACAGGTCTCCGTGATCTGTTTGACTCTTTGGTAGAGAACTCTATCATTGAAGATGATGACCACTTGATAGTGGCAACTGAGGTCTTTGCGGCACTTCCTTCGCTTATCTCGGCTAAATAACTGCGATTAGATAACATAAGGAAACCAGATGTCAATCCTAAAAGAACTTCTAGCTCTAACTGAAGCAGAGCGAGCCACACGCGCAACTGTTGAAATTAACACTATTTTTGCAAAAGCAAAGCATGACCTTGCTAAGGCGAAGGAACTGCTCGCTTTTGTTGAGCGAAATGGTTCTGGAACCTGGCATGGCGACAGAATTGTTGTAAATGGTGATGGTCTTCTTGAAGACGGACCCGTGTACAGAAAGATCGACTCTGCAGTAAAGCATTTCCTCAAAGGTGATTTTGAGATCTCGATCGACCAAGAGCTTGACGTGTCTGATCTTGCCGGAGAATCTGCCCCAGGACACATTGAGCTCAGTTTCAAGTCTGAAGTAGATGTTCAAGAGGCCAATCTTGTCTACATTGGATATGACCCTGTCAAGGACAAGATGTACGCAGGATACGACATTTGGGCCTCACAAGACTCTTTCGACGAAGCCTTTGACTCCGCCTTTGAAAAGGCAACCGGTATTGACTTTGACATTGAGGATGAGGAACACTACGCTGTTCTTGACAAACTCCATAAGGAGTTCAATGAAAAGTTCATGTATTGGGGTGTCGTGTTTGAGGTCAGCAACAACGGTGGAAGCTACCAAGTTGATGAAGCATTGCCAGCGATGCCAGGTGGTTTCTACAGGGCTGTTCAAGAGGTGTTCCTCCAGCATCATAAGAATGTGGTGAAGTTCTAACCTGAAAAGAAATCGGAGAAATCTAAACGGTTTCTCCGATTTCGCTAAATAGATCACGAAACAAATTCACTTAAACAGCAATTCCTATGTTCAAACCAGTGGTATCAGCAGCAACAACATCTCCGAGCTTAGTTCTCAGCGGATCGCTTGCGCCCCTGACCTATTCATTGGAGTTGACCCTCGGTTAAGGTACGTTGCACCTAATACGAACGAGGGTCAAGACGAAAGTCGAGACCCTCGAATGGTATCCGGAGCAGGTTCAACATCCCGAAAGTTTAAGTGTACGAGTGGTTCAATTTATCTTACAGTTACCATATCGACGCTGCAACGCAACAACGAAAGTTCAAGTGAAGCAGAGTTGATGTATCTAGAATGATACACTGATCCCGAACAACTATGTACGATGTCAGTGAATCAAGCTAGAATAACAACATCGACGAACAAAACGTCGAAACTGATCGAAAGATCAACGCTCTTTCAAAAGTAGTCGATATCTACCTATGCGGTCTTCTAGCCCAGTGACAAACGTCACCCACGAAGACTTTAACGGTGCAAACGGGCCTTGCAACCTTTGCAAGGGGTTTGTGAAAATTTGTCGGTAAGATATCGAACTTTGATCTTTAAAAATTCGGAATACCATTCAGACGTGCAGTCTGATGATCTAAAACAAGAAGTACGCGTTCTCGCTGAAAATTGATTAGAGATAATTCTGCACAGTCTTTACCCGCGTAGCTCAATGGTAGAGCGCTTCCTTGACATGGAAGAGGTCGTAAGTCCGATTCTTACCGCGGGTACCATTTCT
>JBHIVS010000273.1:0-3668 GCA_041987885.1 Pseudobdellovibrionaceae bacterium
GAGGACCACCGAAGCAAAGAATTGGACCTTTAAGATTTGGTTTAAGCTTTCTTACAGCTAAAAACTCCATTACACGGTCTTTTGCTTTTTCTAATTCATAATGATCTTCATCAAGAATTTCTTTTGATCTTTTTAGATCAATGTTATCAGCACTTGATTTAGACCATGGAAGATCTGCCATCCAATCAAGGTAAGTTCTTACCATAGTAGCTTCAGAAGCATCTGGATGCATGCGCTCTAGACGACCTAATTGTTTTAAAGCTTCTGCTTCAACAGGGGTAGGCATGCCAGATTTAACAAGTTTATCTCTTAACTCATCCATCTCTTCAGATTTAGAATCGTTTTCGCCGAGTTCATTTTTTATAGCTTTCATTTGCTCACGCAAGAAATATTCGCGTTGAGTTTTTGAAAGATCTTCTTTGGCGTTTTGACCTCTAGCTTTTTGTTGAGTTTGCATGACTTCAAGTTCACCAGCTAGAATCTCAACTACAAACTGTAAGCGCTCCATTGGATCGGCAGTTTCTAAAACTTTTTGAGCTTCATCAACTTTGATACCAAGGTTTGATGCGATCAAGTCAGCAATGCGACCTGGATCATTGACATCATCTAGTACTAACAAAATATCTGGAGAAAGAGGGCGACCAAGAGCAATAATTTTTTCAATATGCTCTTTTGCTGTACGAATCATTTTCTCAGTATCTGTGAAAGAAGCAGTACTAGCTGTTTCTTCAATTTTTTCTACAGATACTTCATAAGATGAATCTGATTTAGTGAAGCCAGTGATTTTACCTTTAGCAACACCTTGAATAAGAATTTTAACTCTGCCATCAGAGAGTTTTCTCATTCTCATGATCATAGCAACAGTACCAACTGAATAAATATTATCTGGTGTTGGATGTTCTTCGGTAAGATCTTTTTGTGAAGATAAGAAGATTAGGCGATTTTTTGCCAAAGCTTCTTCAACTGAACGGATGGAAGCATCTCGACCCACATACAATGGAATAATCATGTAGGGAAATACGACAATGTCCCTTACAGGTAACATTGGCAGCGTCTGTGGAATCTCTACTACTTTATCATCAAAACTCATACCGCTCCTCCGCGTTTCTATATTGCGGGATTTGATTTTCTGGTATGAGTCTTCTCGGAAGAGAGGAAAATTTCCTAAATGATTTGTCTTAAGATTTTGTAAAATATGGACCGACATCCGTGTCGATACCTAAACTTTCAGAGAGTAATTATGAGTGTAAGTTCCTGAAAGACTCTTGTTCTTCCATACATTCAATACAAAGGGCTGTAAATGGTCTAGCCTGAAGTCGTCTAGCGCCAATTAGTTCTCCACACAGCTCACAGCACTGATAGGACCCTTCTGAAATTTTAGAAAGAGCTCTTTCAATAGCGTAAAGAGCAACTCTTTCTCTTTCATGTAAATGAATAGAAATGTTGTTTGATAAATCTTGTGAAGCTGCTTCAGCTTCATCTGCGACAGACTCGATGCTAGATTGTACAACTTTAAACTCATGAGTTTTATTTAAGATCTGTCCTTTTTGAAAAAGAAGAGAGTCTTTAATTGTCTCAAGTTCAAGTGACGTTAGTTCGGTTGCGCTCATCTCACCCCCCGATATGATGATCCGTTGCCGAATTCAGCCGCATAATACGGGGGTTTCAGAAAGTGTCACTAAAAAAGCAGTGCGTGATTATTTATCGCGCATACTTGCGACTAACTGCTTCTCTTAACTCAGCGCCTTCGATGCTGAGACGTGTCCAAGGAATTGCTAAAAGACGATCTGACTCAATAACTTCTTCAGTCTCTTCGCAGACCCCATAGCTGCCTTGTTCAATGCGAGCAAGTGCCATTTCAATTTCTAAAAGATGGGTGCGTAAACGTTCTTGTGCGACAAGAAAAGAGTGTTCCTCGATGTGTGCGACGGATTGATCTGCTTCGTCACCTCCGCGCTCAAAAAACATGAAATCTTTATGGGCAGTACGGAAGCGATTCAAAACATCCTGTTTTGCGACTAGGAGTTTTTTCTTACACTCAATAATTAAATTTTCAGAAATTTGCTTCGACATATGCCCCCCTTTACTTGGCTTAACGAGTCGTCATTGGCGACCAGTTTTCCTAAGACAAAGAGGGAAATAAAATGGGTTAAAAAAAATTATAAAAGAGGAACTATTTCACCTTTTTGTATAGTTAGGGGAAACATAGGGCGCTCAATTTCCCTGAAACTATTGATACTTAGGCTGCCAATAGCTCCAGGAACGTTTTTAATACCATTCAGCTTGTCCGCCAAATCCGCTCTGGAGCTGGCACCTGAAGCGATTATTTGACGTAATAAAAGGCCTGTATCGTAGGCTTGGATTTCAATAAGTGAAGGATCTTCGCCATAAATATTTCTATATTCATTAAAAAAGCGAGCTTCTTTTTTAATTTGAGGAGTCATGCTATCCACAAAAATTAAGTCATTCACAAAATTTCCAGAGCGCTTAGAAACATCTTTTGTATTCCAAAGATTTGTACCTAAAAGTTTTACTTTTTTAACATCTGTATAAGAAAGCATGGCAGAAATTTGTCCCATTGCTTTCACACTGTCAGGAATAAAAATGGCATCGAAATCAATAATTGGAGCTAAAACATTTTCAACATTTGAATTACGAACTGATTTTTTTCCAGAAGTCTTTTTTAACTCAGCCATGCGCATTCGAAATTCATCACTGCGAGCTTCACCAAAATAACTTCCTACTAAACGCTGAATCACTAATCTAAAGTCAGTTTCTTTTACTGAATAAGATTGAACTGCCGTGATTTGTCCTCCACGAGCAAGAACTTCATCCCAGAAAATATTTGCAAACTCGACACCATAAGCATCGTTTGGATAAAGAATTGCAAATTTTTTCATACCCAAATTTTCCATACATGTACGAACCAAAGCTCTAACTTGCATGGTGCTTGTGATGGAGTTTCTATACACAAGGGACCCGGCATCCGTAAGCCCATTTCTTTGTGAAAGTCCGATGCTAGGAACTTTAAGCTCTTGAGCTCTGCTAGCTACGGGTAGAGATGTCTTGCTTAAAAGGCTTCCTACAACACCTATGACGTTATCGTCTTTTACTAAACGATCAACTCCGCGGCGGGCAATGTCTGGGTTCCCCTCACTATCTACTACGGCTAACTTAAATCCAGATCCTGGCAGATGAAGTCCTAAGCCCATTTGAAGTCCACGAAGGGCTCTTTGCCCCATGGCTGCATTTTTTCCTGTTAAAGGAAGTACCGCGCCGACAGTATGTGATTGCACTCTGCTAGAGGCTTCTAGCTGTAATAAAATTTCATTCGCACGGTATGCCAGATCACTTTCAGGAACTAGGTCTTTAACTGTATTGAAATATTTTTTCGCTTCAGAAGTGTTATCATTTTCTAAATACATTTCTCCCATTTTTAGAGCGGCATGTGCACGTAAAAACCCAAAATCGCCATCTTCGATAACTTTATTTAAATCACTGGGACTTAACTTGCTTTCAACAACTTCAATTGCTTTTTGGTAAGTCTGATCTGCGGCTGGCCCACCAGAACTTGAATCAACCACCATTTGTTTTAACTGACCCAAAAGAGTGGTGTCGATTTTTTTAGGGTCGATTTTAATTTCTTCACTTTCAGGTTTTTTTGAAGA
>JBHIVS010000274.1:0-3656 GCA_041987885.1 Pseudobdellovibrionaceae bacterium
GTCTTAGATATTTCTTCTCAAATGATGAGAGAAGTCGCAAGCCAAGATCCTAGCGCTGCTTTTGATTTTGCCGTTGCTGCCTTTATGGTCGAAGCCTATGAGGAAGCTTACGAGTTGCTTCAACTATCACCAGAAAATGAATCCATTATTTGGTTTAAATTAGAAGTTCTGTTGAAAACGCGACGCTTTGTCGAGCTACTTTCAGCTTTGAGTATTGCTGAAAAAATGTTTGCCGATGACCCTGAAACTTTTTTTGCCACTGCTTATTTACGTGCCCAAGCTTTATGGGGTTTAGGACAAAAATCCTCGGCAAAAGAAGTGCTCGAAGGATTGTTGGCTGCTCGTCCAAGTTACAGAGCCGCAGGTGCTCTGTACAGTATCTGGAGCCAATAAGAATGGGGAAACTTAAAACTCTTCTTATTCCTACTGTCGTTGTCATTGGCCTTTGGGGCCTTAATCACTATTACCTGACTCCCCATCTAGAAAGCTTCTTACTAAAAAAAATTGAAACCTATTCGGCGGAGCATCTGCCGGTGACTATCAAAGCTTCGTCATTACACCTTAGTCTTTTGAAGTTATCCGGTACTGCAAAAAATATTTCTGTCACAGAAAATAAAGACCTCGGAATTCCTGCTGTCACAACTTCTGAAGTTAGAATGCATTTGGATTTACTTCGTCTGCTTTCTGGACAACTGATGGTTTCTGCCATAGTTGTTGAAGGAGTTTCTACTGAGATCGCTTTAGATCCACTTTTAAAATCAGACACAGGCCCTAGCAAACTGCCCTTAGAAGAACTTTTTAATATTCTTGAAAGTGTTCCTATCAAACGCCTGATTTTACAAGACATTGATTTGAAGTTAAATTCTGAAAAATACAATTTGTCCTCTTCCATAAAAAAAGGACATTTGGTCATCACCAATCATAATAAATCAATTAATGCCAAAATTGAAATTCCTCAACTCGATGCTGATCTAAAAAAAATGGGCCTGTTTGAAGGGTCCGTTTCAATTGCTGCCACTTTAGATGAAAATGATTTACGCATCAACAATGCAACATTAAACCTAGGTGATTCTGAAATTTCTGGTGTCGGCAGTATCGCCGAGTTTGCAACGGTCAGTGAAAAATTTAAATCTCACTTTTCTATTCAGGCGAACATCGACCTATCAGATCTTTATACAGAATTTAAAAAAATTGCTCCTGACTCTAAACTTCCGAATATATCTGGGAAGCTAGTAACCCAATCCGACATTCGTTTTAATGGATATGACAATCCAGAAGTTACCGGACAGATTGAAACAAAATCTGTACATGTCGGGTCTTTTGTAATTGGTGATGCCAATATCGAAGGTAAATATAAGAATAAAAAAATATCACTGGCCGATGTGCACGTTAGTCATCCTGCGGGTGAGGTAGAGTTAAAAAACTCTGAATTTAATTTTGACGAAAAGTATAATTTTCAATCAAATCTTAATTTAAAAAAATTAGATCTCTATGACCTGTTTGTAGCAATCGATTTAAAAGATGTTCCCGTGGGGCTCAAACTACAAGGAACGGCTCCCTGTGCAGGGGCTATTTTTCCTGATTTTTATTTGACCTGTGAAGATACTCAGCTTACGGCTCAAGATCTTTGGATTAAAAGCAGTCTTTCGGACAAAGAGGATCTATTTAATATTGATCGCCTTGGAGCTAGTGGACGAGTATCTATTAATGCGCAAAAGGTTTACTATAAAGCTAAAGTTTCTCTTGGTGATAGCATTGGCAACTCCGAAGGTATTGTCGATTTTAAACAAGGCTTTAATATTAAATTTGATTCCCCGTCTGTGGACTTTAAGAATGTTCGCAACTTAGCTCACCTAAATTTAAAAGGTACAACCTCTATTAAAGGTTTTACCTCCGGTGACAGTCATGCCGCCATTTTCGATATGAATCTAGGCGCCAAGGATTTTACTTTTGATCGTTTTTATTTAGGAAATATCAGTGCTCTTCTCAAATACCGCTCTGGCACTTTACATTTTAATGATATACAAGGCGCTGTTAACCGCAGTTCTTATTTAGGCAATCTAGATGTCATGCTAAATGATTCCTTACTACAGGGCGAATTTAGCCTTCCCAATGTAGAACTGGCCGATGTTAAAACTATCTTGGCTGATTTCTATTTAATTCCAATAGACATCGCAGGGACTGGCAAAGCCCATGCAAAAGTTTATGGTCCCCTTGATTTTTGGAAACTCAATTACGATCTTAAGTCAAACTTCAAAGAGGTCATGCTTGTCGGAGAAGCCTTTGATAAACTTGATGCGAACCTATCGGCTCTTAACGGAAATATACATTTCGATGATGTTCTGTTAAAAAGAGGCTCTGCCTCAGTTCGACTCAATGGAAACATAAGCTCAGATCAAGAACTAAACATGCTTTTTGATGGTCGAAACTGGAGACTCGAAGAATCTCCGAGAATTAATGCTCTTAGCTCTGATATTTTTGGAGTTTTAAACTTCGGCGCGCAAATTACTCGCACCGTCGATGACCCTTTGGTAAAAGTAAACGGAAAAGTCAGCGATACCATTATTGATAATCGTGAAATTGCAGACTCTATTTTAAATCTAGAAGTTACTAAAAAATATCTGCATGGAAAATTTAATATTTTTAATTCCCGCGTATTAGGTGAACTAGAATGGCCTTTACTAGCTGGAAGCCCTTTAAAGATTAATGCCACAACGACTGACTGGGACTTTTCTTCAGCTCTGGCTTTACTGGGAGGAACTCAACTTGCTAATGAATATGAATCGAACTTATCAGCAAAAGTTCAACTTTCTTCAGACTCTGGTATCTTAAGAAAAGCCTCGGGCTCCATAGATATTAGCCGCCTCTATCTTAAAAGAGGCGAACTAAGTTTCGACAATCAAGGTCCTATTCAAATTTCCATGGAAAACGGTCTGACGAGTTTAAAAAACTTTATTTTAAAAGGCCCTAATACTTTATTGCAACTTACTGGACAAAACTTTACGGATGAAAGATTAGCCATCGATATTAAAGGAAATACAGACCTGAGATTGTTGCAGATCTTTACACCCTTTCTCGAAGAACTTGGTGGCAATGTTAAAGTTTCCGCACAAGTCAGAGGCTCTCTATTAAATCCAAATATCGCTGGAGCTGCCACAGGAACAAATAATTTTATCAAAGCAAAAGGCTTTCCTCACCCACTTGAAAAACTCAATGCGGATGTGACCTTTTCACAAAATAAAATTTTACTGAATTCTATCAAAGGACAAATGGCCGGAGGTACCGTTACCGGAGAAGGCCGTGTGGAATTAAAAGGCCCTGGTGACAATCCTATCTACATTCGTGGACGTTTAGAAAATGCGACATTAAACGTTCCCGATCGAGTTCGCTCGTCCGGCAGTGCAGATGTTTTACTCACACTGATGGGGCCAGCGGGCATCAAGCTGACGCCGCCGCACTACGCGTATCTCAAGATCTCGGAAGGCTGCAACCACACCTGCTCGTTCTGCATCATCCCGAGCATGCGGGGCAAGCTGCGCTCGCGGCTGATCGACGACGTGCTCGCCGACACTCCCCCCACCCCACCGTCCCGGTAACGCCTCATGCCCATCACGGAAGTCATCTCGAACGCGGAAACGTTGACGCTCACCATCATC
>JBHIVS010000275.1:0-3646 GCA_041987885.1 Pseudobdellovibrionaceae bacterium
AGGCCAACTGGACGGTGAAATTCAATCAGGTGGCTGGGAATTAAGAAACAACGTTAAAGCAGAAGAAGTATTCAGAGACTATTCTGAATGAATATATATATTTATAACTGCATTCTAATAAACTTATCATCTATACTTTAAATAAAATAACTTTGATTCTCTTGAACATTCATTCTATAGTTTTATTTTTTGAAATGCCATCAGGTAAGCAAGGTGCTGCGGGTGTTATTTCTGTGAATAAAACAGTGGCAACGGATGTGAGTCGTATTGCTGTAGGTGCTCAACCTGGTGCTGTCGGTGATAATACTATCGCTAATGTGATTTCAAGTCTTCAGTATCAACAAGTTATGAACGACGGTACTGCGACTATGGATGATTACTATAATAATCAAGTCGGACAAATTGGTGCTTTGGTTCAAAGGGCTATTAAATCTCAAGAATCACAAAAAAACATGGTTTCGCAGTTAAATAATATTCGCGAAAGTATTAGTGGTGTGAGTTTAGATGAAGAGACTACGAAGATGATCGAGTATCAAAAAACTTATGATGCTTCTGCAAGGTTAATTCGCGTAGCTGATGAGATGTTTGATACCGTATTAAATTTAAAACGTTTATAGGATAGGTAAGATAAGTAATGAGAATCGCAGATAAGATGGCGTTTAATCAGGTAAATACAAATCTCTCTAAAAATAGAGCAGATATGGCTGATTTGCAAAATCAAGCAGCGACTCAAAAACGTATCAATAAACCTTCTGATGATCCTTTGGCAGCGTCACGTGTATTAACTGCCAGAACCGAAGAACGTGGTAACAGCCAGTTTATTAAAAATATCAATAATGCCAAAAGCTTTTTGGAGTTTACGGATCAGTCGTTGTCAGAACTGACAGAAATTTTGGTTAGAGCCAAAGAGTTAGCGATCAGTCAGTCGAATGATGCTAGCGGTAATGAAGAAAGTCGTTTAGTGACGGCTTCTGAAATCGAACAAATTTTTAATCAATCACTGCAAATCGGAAATCGTAAGCTGGGTGAAAGATTTATCTTTGGCGGTCAAAAAACGCAGACAATGCCATTTGATAACTCTGGTAATTACAGTGGAAATGATTTGGATATGAAAATCCAAACACACAAAGATGCCTTTGTGGCGATGAATTTGCCAGGCTCTAAAGTTTTCTTAGGAAGAGGACTTGGCGGAGACGGTGTCGTTAGAGCAAGTCATGAGGCTCCTAGGGACGTGCCTCAGTTAAAAGAATATCAAGACAACATTGCTATTGATCAGCAAGAAGCTGAATTTTATGAGTCACAAAGAGTAGAGACCCGTGGTCCGGCTTCTGTGGGGTCGAAAAAGATGTCAGATAATCAAGATCCGGTGACGGGAGATGCTGGAGTTAATGTTTTTGGAACGTTAAAGAATTTAGAGATTTCATTACGCACTAATGACAAGGATGGTATTCAGGAAGCTCTGGATACTATCGACCAAGCTATTTCTCAGGTGGTTTTGGCCAGATCAGAAGTGGGGTCCCGTGTTATGGCAGTGAATAATACTGCTGAGACTCTACAAAAGGCCATTGTGGACAATAAAGTAACGGCTTCTAACCTAGAAGACGCCGATGCATTTCAGGTAATTTCAGATATTAACAAGACAGATAGTACCCTGCGGGCAACTCTTGAAACGTCGGGTAAGCTAATTCAACCAAGCCTTCTTGACTTTCTCAGATAAAAATAATACCTACAGTTCCGCCAAAATAATCCGATAACGACTGCAGCAAAAGGAGTTGTCAATGCTGGTTCTCACACGGAAGTTGGGTGAAAGCATCGCTATCGATGATCACATCAAAATTAGAGTAGTCCAAATCAAAGGGAAACAAGTCCGTTTAGGAATTGAAGCCCCAAAGGACACTAAGATTCATCGCGAGGAAGTTTACGTAGCCATCCAAGATCAAAATCAACAGTCAGCGACTGTAGGTGCGGATAAAACACGTAGCGTCGCGAAATTGTTAAAGCCTTAAATTATTTTTTCAAAAAAAATGTCCGCAAAGGTGCTCCCTTTGCGGATTTCTAGTTTTTTAAGCCTTTTCTGAAGCATCTCGTCATATGTAAGAAATTTTAATTGAGTCTCCCTAGATTTAGGTCCAGATTTAAAGGTAATTTTACTCTAAATCCGTTCCTGTGTGTCTAAAATAGGGGATAAGAGTATCAAATTTCGGGGAGGATGAATGATCATTTTGACATCGAGATTCGGCCAAGTAGAGCTGAAACAAGAAGATGTTCTTACTTTCACAGAAGGTCTATTGGGCTTCTCTGATCTAAGACAATTTGTATTGCTCGATGACCCTAATGATGAAATCTTCGCATGGCTACAAAGCTGTGAAGCCCCAACAATCGCCTTCCCTGTGTTGGAGCCGGAGCTATTCGCTTCTAACTACAATATTTCTCTAACAAAAGGTGATTTGGAATCTTTGAGTCTTAAAAAACAAGAAGGCGTTAGATATTTTTCTATCGTGACTATTCCTGATGATCCAACGCAAATGACTGCGAACTTGAAAGCCCCGATTGTTATTAATATCGGTGCTAAAGTGGCTCGTCAGTGCGTTCTTCAAGACAATAACTTGGCAATTCGTGAACCTATCTTTGCGAAGCTTCAACAGAGAGTTGTTCAAAACCCAAGTGTTGCAATTAAAAATCAATCCAAGGGTATTGATGTTGCGACGAAGCTGACTTTAGTTAAAGACGCTGAGTTGTAATTTTTGAATTTATATTAAACTAAAAAGGACAGAAGAAAGCTTCTGTCCTTTTTTTTTACCCAAATTAAAAAGCTAGAAACCAATTCCGATGTAAGTATAGTCTTCCTCAAGTAGATGATCTTTTTTTAGTCCTACTTGTATGGCAAGAGCAGTTAATCCTGTTTTGTTTTTAAGATAGAACTTCATACCAGCGTACATATTCCACCACGGGTATTTGTGAGCGACGAATTCTCCCCCGCCAATAAAGCCTCGATAATCATTTATGCGATTTTCTATGTTTAAAAAAAGGGCTGGAGACGTTCTGATTTCATCAATGCTTGAATATTTTTCTGAGAGAGCGGCAAGACTTGTCGTTATTGTTGTCTGGGAACTTGGATGAAACGAATATCCTCCGCCTAATGCTCCATTAATATTTGAGAGCTTTTCGTTGGAAAGTCTTTGGATATTTAGCTTGGAAAAAAGCAGCCAGTCTTTTGCTGTAGAAAAATAGGTTCTTGCTGAAAAATCTGCAGAGGCGTAGCCATTGTTTCCTATCGCGATGACAGGTCTTAGTTCAAATCTATCAAGACCACCTCTCATTAAAAGATGTGGAAGCATGACAGCTCCAAGTCCAATGATTCCAAATGTGCTATCGGGAGTGTCGAAAGGACAGTCATTACTGCTAGAGCTGCATTCAAAGCCATTTGCATTTGCTGGCAAGGAGGCTGTAGACAAAGTCAAAAAGGCTACTATGGCAAGGAAGATTTTTTTGAACATAGACATCCCTATAGATTTGAACAGGATGTCTCTTAGATTATTCTTTGCTTTCAAGTCTTGCCAGTGTTTTTTCTGTTTTTGCACCCAGAGTTTTTAATTCCTCGACTTGGTCTATTAAGTTTCCTCGACCTTCTGAAACCTTTTTAATG
>JBHIVS010000276.1:0-3627 GCA_041987885.1 Pseudobdellovibrionaceae bacterium
TCGCTGTGATGGGCCGCATGTCGGCTGGATCCACTGACTGCTCGCTGCCGATGGTGGATGCGAAGAACGAGCGCATGAGCGGTGTGGACCTCTTCACCGTCATCACTGACAACGAGACCTACGCCGGTCGCGTGCAGCCGGTGCAAGCCCTGCGCGACTACCGCAATGCCTTCAACAAGACGGCCAAGCTCTGTGTGATCGGTACCTCGGTGTCGAACTTCACGATTGCTGATCCGAAGGATGCAGGCATGATGGATATCGCTGGCTTTGACTCTGCGGCACCGCAGATCATCGCTGACTTCGCTTCCAAGCGCTGACAATAAGCTAATCGCTTGAAAATAGGACCCTTGAGGGTCCTATTTTCTTTTCTGATACAAATAAGCACATTTCCTGCTAGCGTAAAACACGCAGTTTCAAAGTTATAATTTTACTTGAGCAGTCAAAAACCTTGTGATATGATTAGCAAGTAAAACAATCAACAAGATACGGAATTATGGATTACTCAAGGCTAAAGCCGTGTTCATGCGGTAATGAATATTTGGCAATTCGAACAGACGTTTATAAGGACAAGCGCGAGTTCGTGTACTGCGATTGCTGTGGCGCCCTTGGGACTGTGAAACTCTGGCAAGCCAGAGACGACGGCGCTTCAACCAAGCTTGAAAGAGATCGCTGTATTGCAATCTGTCAAGACGCCGGCAATAAGGCGAATGATCCTAAAATTTCTGAGCAGATTGCAAATATCATTTCTGCCATTGAGAAGTAAAAGGAGCCTGAGGGCTCCTTTTCTTTATCATTTGACAGAGGCTCTTCAACCAGAAAACCGTGATGTTAGAAAGTTCTCCAGTGAACTACAATGTAATTAACACTGGAGAAATAATGGATAAGTTCAAAAAACTTCTGATTGGCGCGCGGTACTGGTTGCTCGGCATGGCCGAAGAAAACCCCGAGTACTACAAGGTCATCGACGCCCTCGAGTTCGCTTTGGTCCGGCATGATGGCCAACGTAACGGTGGTGAACCTGAGTTCATTCACCAACTCAGCATCTTCCATCACATTCGCACACTGCACCGCCACCTGCGCAATCCAGTAACAGTTTACACGCTGGTGTTTCTTCATGACGTTGTTGAAGATAAAAACGTCTCCCTTGAAGAAATTGAAAAGCGTTGGGGATCTGAGGTTGCACGCAAGTTGGATCTTCTGTCTAAGGAAGTTCTCGGTGTTAAGAAGCAGAACTACAGCCTTGTTCCTGTGTTCCAAGACGTTGACGCTTCAGTTGTGAAGTTCGGCGACCGTGTTCACAACATCAGTTCTGCTGTTGGAGTCTTCAAGAAATCACGCCTCATTCGATACACGAATGAAGTGAAGATTGACTTTATTCCCAACGCAAAGATTTCTCGTCGGCTGTTCCCTGATCAAGAAGCGGTTTATGAGAACATGAAGTTGGAGCTGGTCAATCAAGTGAATTTGATTGACAACATCATTGACAATTACCAACCGGAGGAATGATGAACATTGGAGGCCTGTACCGTTTTCGTTCGGGTGTTCGCGTCGTCATGTCTGAGCCGACTATGAATGAGGGTCAACTGAAAGTCGAAGTGGCAATGCCATTCATTCGCTTCACAGACCCTTGCACAGTGAAGGTTAACACTGAGGGTGAGGCTTATGCTTATCCAGGGCGCGCGTTCCTTCCAATTTCTCTGCTTTGCAACGAACTAGAGATCTACGGTCCTGTGGTGGATGGCTTTCGCCAATATCGCCAGAAGTTCATCAAAGATCTTCCCTTGGTCCGCAAACGCCCGAGCCGAAATAAACGCCGATCAAAGAAGAAATGAGCACCACACTTGATTACCTACTGACTTTGAAACCGGATGAGATGAAGGCCGTTGCGGCTACTCTTTCGGCTACCGAGGTGAAACTGGTTGTAAGCGACGCTCTGTCAAGGTTACAAAACTTGTCTGCGCATTTGGTTCAGAATAAAGACGAGATTTGGCACTCCAAAGAAATCGATTTCAACTTTGGTCCAAACTTACCGGAAGTAAAACAATGATTCGCATGATTCTCGCAGTAGATCGTGGAAACGCGATCGGTTGGAAGAACGGAGAACTTCCATGGAAGTTGCCTGTTGACATGGCTCGGTTTAAAGAGCTTACAACAGGAAGCACAGTGGTAATGGGCTTCAATACTTTTAAATCTCTCGGACGCCCGACTGGTCTCCCAAATCGTAAGAACATCGTTCTTACACGGAAGATGTGGTCAGAATGTCGAGATTATTTCAACCCAGATTCGAAAATCGACATCATCTCGAATCTGGACTGGCTTACCCGACCGGTTCAAGAAGCTGGCGTTGTTCGTGGTCGGTTTGAGGCGTCTGACTGCTGGATCATCGGTGGTGCCTCCGTGTACGCCGAGGCAATTGACAAGCAGATTGTTGATGAGATCTATTTGACCCTCGTCGATGCGAACTCGGGTGCCGACGTGACGCTGAAGCATGACTTCAGTTCATGGAAACTGTTTGTGCTCCAGCAACAAAAAATCGGCGTATACTGGGATCTCGAAACAATTGAAAGCCCAGTGTCATCTCCAGCCATTACTTTCGTGAAGCTTAAGAAACTCAAATGAAAAACCCATTCAAATTTCGCGGTTTTGATTCCATCATCGCTAAAGGTCTTGTTCTTCGAGCAGCCACAGTCGTCATCGGCGTTGGTCAAACTCTGCTGATCGATGGTGAGGTGTTTGGCCCCGACATCAAAGTGGCTGATAAGCCCGACGGCTCAAAGCCAGATCTGAAGACGACGGTCGTTATCGGTGGCAGCGTTGAGTGTGTGAATAACATCAACGTGCCAAATGTTGTCATCACTGGAAATGTCAAGGTTGACATGATCATTTGTGAAGGCGTTCTTGCGATCAAAGCAGGCGCCAAGATCGATGCAAATGAAATTCGTTACCGCAGCCTCGTGATTGAAGACGGAGCTGTGGTGTTGGGTAACATGCGGCACTTGGACTATATCCCTGAAGGAGAGATTGTCTAAGAGCCAATCTATAACCCGGAAATAAGGGTCACAAGTTAGATTACCCGCATACAATAGATATTGAGTATCTAATAGCTCTCTTTCATCCATCTACTGGAGCCTAATAAACATGTCAGCTCTTAAGTCACTTGCGGCCAAGTTCGCCCAGAAATTCGCTGCTCCTGAAACAATGACGCTTGAGGAATATCTTGAGCGTTGCAAGAACGACAAAATGGCATATGCTACTGCAGCTGAACGTATGGTTGCTGCAATTGGTGAGCCTGAAGTCGTTGACACCTCTGAAGACCCGCGCCTGTCGCGAATTCACAGCAACAAGAAAATCCGCGTCTATCGCGCCTTCAGCGATTTTTACGGTGCTGAAGAAGCTATTGAGCGGCTGGTTGCTTACTTCCGCCACGCTGCTGATGGTCTGGAAGAGTCCAAGCAGATCCTCTATCTGAAGGGTCCTGTGGGTGGCGGTAAGTCCTCCATCGTTGAACGCCTGAAGGCACTGATGGAAACGTTCCCGATCTACGTACTGTATGATCCTTCTGAAAAGGACCCTGAACTGCGTACTTCGCCGGTGTTTGAATCACCTCTGGGGCTGTTCAACAAGCGT
>JBHIVS010000277.1:0-3400 GCA_041987885.1 Pseudobdellovibrionaceae bacterium
ACACCTATTGCACGGAGTTGTAATTGTTTAGGCCCAGAGGCCGGCCATACTAGACCATCCTGAGTCAATACCAACAGGACTTCAGTCCAAGTAGTGCCTGATGGGTTTAGAGAACCGCCAGCGGCAGGACCACCAGGTGCACCATGCCAGACCCTTTCGTGGACACCCGGGACATGGTGGCTGATGGGTTGACGAAGGGTAGCGTACCGCGCGCTGCTTTTGTGCTCGTCAGCTTCATTCGCCCAAAAATCTTCTGATGTTGTGGCACAGGTAGGAAAAAAGACCATCACGTTGCAAGAATTCAACAAAAAGTACAATGATGTTCGTTCACAAACTGTGAATCCACCATCTAAAGAACAATTTTTAGAAGATCTTGTTCGCTTTGAAATGGGTGTTCAAGAAGCCTATAAACGCAATTTACAAAAAGATCCATTAGTTCAAGACCGCTTTGATCAAGAAATGTATAAAATGCTTCTTGAAAAAGAAATCGGAAACTCTGTTCAGAATATCAAAGTATCTGAAGCAGATATGAAAAAATGGTATGCTTCAAATCCTGAAATGCGTTCAAGCCATATTCTAATTGAATATAAAGCTGGCGCGACAGCTGCTCAAATTGCAGAAGCAAAAAAGAGAGCTGAAGATATTCTGAAAGAAGTTAAAGGCAGTAAAAGACCTTTTGAAGAGTTAGTAAAACTTTATTCAGATGATGCTCTCTCTAAACCAATGGGTGGAGATATCGGCTGGCAATCACGAGTTACTTTGGTTCCTCAGTATTATGAAGCCGTTTCTATCTTAAAAGTAGGTGAGGTTTCTAGTCTTATTCAAACTCAATTCGGTTTCCATATAATAAAGCTTACTGGAAAAAGATCTTACGAAAATGCCAATAAACGTCAAATTAGAGCTGCTGTTTTTGATGAGAAAAGACGTCTAATTTTCAATGATTACTTCGAAAAATTGAAAAAATCTTATAAAGTAAACGAAAACAAAGCTCTTATTAAATAAGGATGTTTTCATGAAATTCTTCAAGAGCCCCGTTTTTACGGGGCTTTTTATTTTTGTAGGTCTTACAACGGGTTGTCCTTCAAATTCTCAAAGGATAGCAAATTCTCCTGTGCAAAAGGTGAATGAGCACTCCCTTAGCAGTAAGGACTTTTCTGTAAAGTTAGCGCGAAAATTAAAAAACTACGATGCTCTAGCAGCCAAAGATCCAAGCAATGTTCAACGCGCAAAAAATGAAATTTTGCGTGAATTTCTTGTTAAAAGTTTGATTGAAGATTGGGCGATAAAAAACAAAATCCATGTCGCATCTAAAGATCTAGAGTCTGAAATTAACAAACTTCGTGCTAATTATCCTGATGATTTATCTTTCCGTAGATCTCTTGCAAAAGAAGGAATGTCATTTTCTGAATGGAAAGATGAAACAGAATTTAGACTTTTAGAAAAAATGGTTTTCCAAAAAATTAATGAAAATATAAAACCTATTTCCCAAGACGAAGTAAAAAGCTATTACGAATCTCATAAAGATCGTTATCAAAAGAAAGAACGTATCTTCTTGCGCCAAATCGTTGTCGATGAACAAGCTAAGGCAGAAGCTATATTAAATGACTTAAAAACAAAGGACTTTGCTCAGCTTGCTCGAACATATTCTATCACTCCAGATAAAACCAATGGCGGAGAAATTGGGTGGATAGAAAAGGGTACTGTGGACTATTTCGATCCTTTATTTTCAATTTCTTCAAATATTAAACTTATTCAAAGTCCATTTGGATTTCATATTATGAAAATCGAAAAAAAGTCTCCAAGTCAGACCTTATCTCTTGATGAAGTTCGTAATCAGATCAACTCTGATATTAAAGCTCAACGCGAACAGGCAGAATATATCGCTTGGCTTGATACACAGCTCAGAAGTAGTAAAGTTTATAAGAACACTGAACTCATCAACTCAATTACCGTTGAGACGAAAGGGTACGATGAATAGTCTTATTTTATCTTTATTTTTTGTTTTTTCTGCACACGCTGAAGTTGTGGAAAAAACTGTGGCTATTGTAAATACAGAACTAGTTTTAGAGTCTGATTTTTCTGAATTACAAAAAAGGATCGGCAAAGAGGGAATGATTGACGAGAGCTTGCTTGATGGAAAAAACACCCAAACTCTTAAAAGTAGTAGATCCGCGCAGTTAGATTATTTAATAAATGAAAAAATAATCGAATCTGAAATCAGAAAACAGAACCTTACGGTTACAAACGATAGAGTTGAATCTGAAATCAAATCTATGGCTCGTAGAAATCAAGTTTCTGAGGCAGAACTAAAAAAACTTATTACTCAACAAGGTGTTGATTTTGAAGATTATAAAAAAATACTAAAAATGAATCTTGAAAAACGCGCCTTAATGGATGCAGAAATTTTTTCTAAATTAAGAATTTCTGACGAAGATGCGCTAAATGAATATTTAAAGCAAAATCCAAAAAGTAAACCGTCGATTGATGAGTTTTCTGTTTCTCATATTTTCTTTAATCCGCAAAAAGGTGGAGCCAAAGAAGCTCATAGTAGGGCTGAAGATGTTTTAGGAAAGCTTCGTTCTGGCGAAAGTTTTGAAAAATTGGCACAGAACTACAGTGAAGACCCAAATTTTTCTTCTGGAGGTGCTCTCGGTTTATTTAAATCAGGAGATTTTTTACCTGAAATCGAAGCTGCTATTTCTTCTCTTGGCGTTAATGAAACAACTGGTATCGTTAAATCAAGAATGGGATATCATATCGTTAAATTAACTGGAAAGAAACTGACTGTAGATCCTAAATTTGAGGCTGTTAAAGAAAAAATCAAATCAGGTCTTCTAGAAAAAAGCTTTAATCGCCAAATTAAAAATTGGATCCAAAATAAACGTGACGAATCTTTCATAAGAATCAATGAATAAAAAAATTCTTATAACTACTGGTGATGTGGACGGTATAGGTCTTGAGGTAACTCTCAAGGCCCTATCTAAAATCGGCCCTCAAAAAAATATTCAATTTATCTTTTATAAAAGCGATAAAGTAAAAACACGTTTATCTAAAGATGTGCGAAACAGATTTACTTTTACTGCGGTAAATACTCTCCAAGAAGCTCTTTCTATTAATGATAAAAATCTCATTGAAATTTCCTCCTTAGATTCACCCGCACGTTGGGTAGAAGCAGCGACTCATGCTTGTCTTGCTAAAAATACGCATGCCTTAGTGACAGGACCTCTTTCTAAAGAAACTATTAAACAAGCTATCGAATCAGGAATGAATGTCGCGAGGTTAAATTTCAGTCACGGCAATCATGAAGGCCATCTTAAAAATATCGAGTATATCCGTACGTTATCTCAAGAGTTGAATGTTCCTGTTGCTATCTTGCAAGATTTGCAAGGACCTAAAATTC
>JBHIVS010000277.1:3410-3619 GCA_041987885.1 Pseudobdellovibrionaceae bacterium
ATTACAAAGATTAAAGATCTTTATATGGGTTTTTTTGGTTCAGAATTTAATGTCGTTTTAGTAACAGATCATATTCCATTAAAATCCATTTCTAAGAATCTTAATGCCTTAAAAATTTTTACTGTTATTGAATTAACTTTAAAATCAATTGGTTCTTTAAATAATAAAAAAATAGCTGTTTTAGGATTAAATCCTCATAGTGGAGAAAA
>JBHIVS010000278.1:0-3606 GCA_041987885.1 Pseudobdellovibrionaceae bacterium
TGCAACTACGGTGCAATACAGCCCGCACATGCCCACCTCGGTGGCAATGATCAAGTACGGCTTGGTCTTCTTCGACAGGAAGTTTGCATATAGCACACACATACCCTTGCGATTCAAGCAGAGCTTGACGCGTCGGTTTAACTTCCTTGCCTTTTAATTTTCTGGGATCGGTCATTCCATATTTACGATATTGGAATGACCAATTGCTCCGCATTAAGCCTTTTTCATTGTGGCTTCAAAATCAGACGCAGGCTCTACTGAGTATGAAAAGTTAGAACCATCGACGGTTCTAACAAAGTAATCACCCTTATTCAAAACGACAGCCTTACCGTCGGTTATCTCAACCTTTACAGGATCGTTTTGATATTTTACTGCTTCCACCCTAGAAGGATCAGTGTAAATGACAAATCCTTCTACGTCAGGAGTTTGATTGGGGCGGAGTGGTTTAAGAGTATCTGCAAGTTCCTTAGCATTGAAAGTACCAAATGGTTTGCTAGATGTACCAATTACACGAAATACCTCATACTTAGATGGAGTAGATCCTTCTACGCGCCTAACCATATATGTCGAAGTGCTAACAAAATCAACCGCATCACCTGACACTTCACTCCAGAGTTCATCGGCCTGTTTAGTTTCAAGAGATTCTTCCTTCACTTGAACACGCGCAGCCACGTGATCTGAAAAACAGCCATCAATAGTTTTTAAAGATTTGATTTCTTTGAGCAGCATGCTCTCTCCTTTAAGTTTTGGCTTATTTGTGGTTCAGAAATATCTCAAGGGACATTGTCCCTTGAGAATCGTTCCATCAGCTTGGAATAATTTTCAGCCTAAAACCAGGACCAGCGAACTTGTCATACAGCTTTTCAGCGTCTTTTTTCGAGAGCTTTACAGCCTTTTCACGAGTCGCCAAAAAATTAGTGCCGTTCCAAAATAAAGGTTCTGAACCAGCATCCTGTCTTCTGGCAACAATGAAAGATTTGTCGGCAGTAGGAAAGTTCACGTGAATAACTTGTCCTTCTTTCATTGAGAGCAGTTCTTTAAGCAGCTTCATAAGATCTCCATATTATTGATGTCTGTATTTAGAAGATCTTATGAGCTGTATCAAGACTCGACAATCGTTGAAAAACCGTGCACCTTTTGCACGAGCATTGTTCTGTCCAATCGACCTTGAATATTCGGGTGGTGGCTGATGACGAACACAGAAAGATCTTCATCGCGGCTCTTGTCTTTCAGTATTCGGATGATGGCATCAATTCCTGAACCATCTAACTGACCGTCAAGCTCGTCAATCAAAAGGAGATTAGTCTTCGCGTGGAGATGATGTAGCACATCTCTGAATGCCAGGGCCAACCCCGCGTTGACTCGTTTCTTTTCACCTGCAGACAAATTTCCAAAATCTAGCTCACGACCGAATTCTGACACCGTACAACTCATGTCAGCATCAAACTTGACAATGTGTGGTAGGCCGAGCTGAGCCGTGTAAAAATTGATTCTATCGTTCAAAAATGGAATGCTCTTATTGATGATTCGGCGACGCAGAAATGAATCCTTGTTAGTCAACAGTTTAAGCAAAAACTGCTGATGCTCTAACTTCTTTCTCAGCGAGTCCACCTTAGCGTGGTCGGCTTCTTTCACATCCTCACTAAGAAGTCTTTCTAAAGGTTCAATGTGCGGGTTAGAAGCTTCTCTAAGGTCGACCATTTTTGTTCGAAGAACCGATGCATTCTCACGGGCCGCCAACAACTCATTCAGATTACTGTGTTGAATAGCAGCTTCAACTTCAGCAAGTCTTGTCTTTTGCGCAGCAACCTTTTCAGATAACTCTGCAACGTTTGACTCAACCTCAAGAAGCCGTGCTCCCTTTTCCTCAATATCGGCCTCAATTTTCGCAAGCTTAACAGGAGCATCGGCAAAGTTTTGAGAACAATATGGGCACTTTGCCTCAGCCAAATGTGATTGTTCTCCAAGAAGTTTTTCAACATCGCGGGTAAGCTGCTGTTGGTCCTTCTTGATTGGTGCCAGTTTCGCCGCTAAGTAAGCTCCTTCTTGAACGAGACTGTTTTTCTCGGCGTGCAGCAGTTGTTCAACCTCAAAATCAATAGTGCCAACAACTGCCAAAGTTTGTTCAATGCTTGAAATCTCTCGTTCTCGCTGGAGCTCCCATTTTTCAACTCGTTGTTCAGCTTCGCGAATGTGTTTCTTGTGCAGTTCAATCGCTACTTCTTGCTGCTTAACAACGGCTTCTTGTACTTTGATGTCACCCTCTGTTTCACGAATCATTTCCTTCAACACTTTCGCCTTTTCAGAAAGCAATGTAATGTTGAAGAGCTCTTCAATTTGTTGCCGCTGCAGAGCAATTGGTAACTGTAGAAACGCGGGTGAGTTTCCAGAAAAGATGATTGTCTTCGTGAACAGATCGTAGCTGATCCCAATGATCGACTCAATCAGTTCATCGCACTCAGTAACACCCTTGCCAGGTGTAATGTCTTCGCCGTTTCGGAGAATTTTGATGGTGTAATGTTCACCACGACACCGAACAATTTCATACTCTTCACCACCTCGCTCAAATGAAAGTTTTACTTCCATAAGCGTATTTTTGGTGGCGTTCGTGCTGTTAATCAGTCTTTGCAGTGAAATGTTATCGAATGGCTTGTTGTACAGCGCGTAGCAAATGGCGTTAATGATGGTGGTTTTTCCAGAGCCATTTGACCCGCCCTGGTCCAAGTTCTGACCAATTACCTCAACGGTTCCAGGCTCCGTGAGATCAATGATTGTTTCATTGTTCCCAAAAGAAAGGAAGTTTCTAACACTGAGTTCACGGAAATACAAAGTGCTGCTCATTTTTCCACTTTCAAAGATTGGTACAGTTCGACGAGGTATTCGGGATCGATAGTGGCCGTCGGAGAAACGCCCTCGTTGATCAGTTGTTGTACGGTTGCATCAAGCGAAGACAGATCAAGATCACCATCAATCTCAAGACCAGAACTAATCGCGTCCTTCTTAGAAGCAATATCCTCTTCGACCGAAAATTCACGAAGCTCGTACGCTGTCATCATTTCTTCACGAAGTGCTTGAACGTCAGAATACGGAACGTCGGCATCTAACAAGCATCTGACACGACCACCTTTTTTGAACGGTGTTTCACCAGCCAAAACACTTGTTAGTCGCGTTTTATAGAACATTGGTCCTTCGTAGTTGAAGAAGCAAACATCCTCAGTGTCAGTTTCTAATAGGCATGCCCCGCGCTCTTCATCCCAAGCGTCGCCAAAGTTGGTGGGGAAAGTGTTCCCCATGTAGATGATGTTTTTAGATACTTGACGCTTGTGGAAATGGCCGCTAATGATGTACTTTGGACCAGTTAGCATGGAAGCATCAGGGCCATGATCTAGTGTTCGATCATGGCCAGTGACAACAAAACCCCTGAACTCAAAATGACCAAGCACGTACTTATGTGCGTTGATTTGATCAGCCAGAAGAGGGTATTCATCCTTGAAGAGGAACGGAGAAATAAGAAGTTCTTCATTTACCTCAAGCGGCTCATTTACCAAAATAAAGTTTTCCAGGTCCGAAAACGGATCGGTGGAAAAAACCTTCCGGTTAGAGCGA
>JBHIVS010000279.1:0-3598 GCA_041987885.1 Pseudobdellovibrionaceae bacterium
CTCTCGTTACCTTCAGCGTATTTGCTTGCAAACTCAGGATGTACAGAAAGTTTTTGAGCAAATGAGTAAATCTGTTTTGAACTAAGAGTATTTGATTCTCCCTGCGGGACTCGGACCTGCGTTCCAGAATTTGGTTTTTTAGATTGTTCACGTGCTTGGTATTTTCCACATGCGTTGATTAACCAATCTGCAAAGTGGTAATTCATGAGTTCATCACAAAGATTCTTCTCGGCGTTGTAGAGTTCAAATGCTCGTAACTCTCGATCGAACCAATTCGCATTTTTAATCTGCTCGTAAGTTTCCTGATCAGTTGCCAAAAGAATTTCTTCACCAAGTTTTTTCAAACTCAACCATGTTTTTTTATTTTTAGATTCTTCTGATAGATTCCCTGATAGGTTCTGTGTCCCAATATTGGGACTGGTCTCGGTACCGTTTTTGGGACTGGTTGCGGTCCCATTATTGGTACTAGTACCGTTTTTGGAACCAGTACCGAAATTGGAACTAGTTCCGTTATTGGTACTAGTCCCATTTTTGGGACTGGTTAAATCATTTTCTTCACGGCCCATCACACCAATTAACTGGTAAACCTTCACACCATTCCCTGTGATTTCACCTGTAAATCGAATTAAAGAAATTGCTTCAAGTTCATCTAATACTTTGATTACTGTTTTGCGATTAAGCACAGTGTCTTTAACCATACGTTTAATACTTGGGTAGCACTTGTGAGACTCACCCGCTCTATCAGCCAAAGCCAATAAAACGAGTCTCTGACTTGAGGTTTTCACCTCTGCTTTGAAAGCCCAAATAGTTGCGTCTAGACTCATTACTCACCAACCTTAGGCTTAACATATCCGCCCACGTATTCAATCTTTTGAGCCTTATACAAACTCGTTTCAATTTCCCCAGCTAAATACAAAGTAATACGGCCACGGCGAGCGAGTTCTTGTCTAAACTCTTCCCGTGTGATGGCTGCATTCTTTTCGTTGTATCCACGCTTACGGAGATTTGCTTTGTTTCGTTCTAGCATTTTGTTTAGTAGATTAAGAGCTGGCTCATACCATGACTGAATACCTTCTCTCTGCTTATGTTCTGGAAGGTGTTTGAATTGTTGATTCATGACACCTCCGCCCGTGCTAATTCTTCTGTAGTTAATCGACGTTTTGCTTCTAACTCAGCAATTGATGCCGATCTAAAGAATTGAACTGGTAGAGCTAATTGCTTACCGCACGCTGACTTAACAAAAAGTCGTTTAGGTGTGCTGTAGTAAAATCCAAACACTTCAAAAATTTCGTTATGATCCAGATCATTAACAACCACCATGTCACCGACTACAAATTCTTCTGAGTTGAGTTCGATTGGTTGTTCTGATAAATTGTTTTGCATATTCATGGGTTCCTAGATTTGTGAATATAGAAGCCTGATCCACGAAATCAGGCTTTTTTCATTTCTAAAATTTGTGATTCTGGGTTTATTTCAACTTTCCCACGTATGCCCAAACGCTCCCTCTTCTGCCTATTTTTATCTGCTCTTTCAAGCATTAAGCTAACTTCATGATATTCACCCATAAGGGCTTTTTCTAAGAGGACAACAGCTTGATGTGCATACTCATTACCACGGACATCCGCGATCAATCTCAAACGCTCCATCATGTCTGGAAGCATTTTTAATCGAAGATCTTCTTTTTCGAGACTCATATTGATGTCCTTAGCTATTTACAGCTTTGCTTTTCAAGGGTTCTTTGCCTTCGACTAAATCTCGAATTTGATATTCGCGCGCTAGAGGGATTTTTTCTTCAGGCCACTGGCTAATTGCTTGAGTACTAATACTTAATTTGTAGGCTAACTCAGTAACACCGCACTCCAATAAGGCCAATGCTTCTGCTTTGGTCATATATTTCACCAATAAAAGTAACTTTACTTACCTTAATTTAAACACATAAAACTTACCTTATCAAATGGTAAGATTTCTTACGAACGGAACTGGCATAAAATTATGGAAACTTTAGGTACTCGTTTAAAAAACCAGAGAAAGTCTAAAAAGCTAACTCAACAACAAGTTGCTGATGCAATTGGTGTTTCTAAAACATCGGTGATTTATTGGGAAAAGGATGAGAACCTACCTAAACACGATAGTTTGATGGCATTAGCCCAAATTTTAGGGGTCACTTCTGATTACCTTTTACATGGTAAAGATAGTGATTCCCTAGATAAGAACATTACTGCACCATTTCCAATAGCAGGTCGTTTAGTGCCAGTTATTTCTTGGGTACAAGCAGGAACTTGGACTACAGCCGATTCCGTTCCAATGGACACACAATTTAAGGAATGGTTACCTCCAAATCCTAAGTGTGGCAAAAATGGTTACGGTTTGACTGTAGTTGGAGAATCCATGTCTCCAGACTTTAGACCAAGTGACAAAATATATGTAAATCCTGACTTTCAAATAAGTGATTTAAAAACAGGTGATTTGGTTATCGTTGCATGCGACGGGGAAACGGAAGCAACTTTCAAGAAATTGATTGTAGAAAGCAACGGTATGTATTTAGAACCCTTAAACCCTAAATGGCATGAGAAGATCATACCACTCCGTGAAGGATGCAAATTGGTTGGGAAAGTTGTTGGTTTATATAGGGATGTTTAATAAACAATTATCTTTTTATTTATAAGTGGTTGTTTTAGCTTAAGTATAACTAATCGGGGTTGTAATGAAATATATAAAATTATCGAAAGTATCCTTTGATGATTTAGGTATAAGAAAACTTAAAAATTTCAGTATACCAATTACGGAGCGAATAACATTAATAGCAGGACATAATGCTATTGGTAAATCTACCATTCTGGGCATAATTGCAAATAGCTCAGGCATTAAATCAGCAGACTATAAATCTTACTTTGAAAAAGCTTATCAATCCAAATTTGAAGAATTATTTTATTTAGATGAGTCCGAGATATTGCCTTCAGGCCAACGCGGACATTCAATTCTTACTTACCATATTGAATTACAAAATCAAGAAGGGTTCGATTTTTGCGCAATTCATAGAAAAAAGTGTAATGTTAGTAAAAATACTACTTTATCTACTATTAGACCACGTTTAATTCCACGTAGTGAAGATCGCCTTCAAAGTGAGGAAATCGGAATAGGAGCTGGGGACGGCAAAATTCCTTTACCAACACTTTACTTAGGAATGAGTCGTATGACTCCGATTGGAGAATTTGAAGATAATGATATAAGTAAGAAAATTTTAAAAAATATGGATGAAGAAGATAAGGCCTTTATTCACGAAACTTTTAATAAAATAATTCGGATAAATCACAAAACCAATTCCGAAGTAGTTGACCATGATTTTAAAGGAAGTAAGAAGCGATCTAAAGTTCCTAGTATGGATTTTAATACATTATCCATTTCCTTGGGGCAAGACTCAGTGAGTGCTATCGTAACTGCCCTAGCTTCTTTTAATAAGCTAAAAAGAGAATTAAAAGAATCTTATATAGGCGGGATTTTAATAATAGATGAAATAGAGTCTGGCCTTCACCCGAAAGCACAAATGAATTTGATACAAGTTTTAAAAAAACAAGGGCGAGATCTGAAATTACAGATC
>JBHIVS010000280.1:0-3575 GCA_041987885.1 Pseudobdellovibrionaceae bacterium
GCTGTAAGTGCTATAAGTAGACTACTCAATACTAATAAGATTATCTTCACCTATTCTTACCTTGTCTTTATAAGTTAAATTTTCCTAAAATACACAACACAGCTTATATCAGATATTTATATAGAACCACATTGAAATAGTTTGTTTTGGCTGTTTGCTTTATTTGTTTTTTAATAGATCAAAGCTATCAGGCTTAAATTTATATTAGTTTTAGAAAAACATTTACTAAATAACTTACCTAATCTATATTCTTTTTATCTGAAAAATTTATACATATTAAGTACCTTTCCGAAAAGCAAACATGAGAAAAATTATAAAATAGGTCGAGAAATACCCTTTTATAAAAATATGTCTTAAGCTTTCTTCAAAATAAAGAGGGTAATATTTTCTTATGAAAATAGAGAAAAAGATTGAAAAAATCATAAATAAAAAAAATATAGAAGACTTTTGAAAACATTATATAATTTTCAGAAAATTCTTTTTTATTAAAAAATAGATTTGTTATTTTTTCTGTAAGAAAAATTGAGACTAGAGAAGTGAGTACTCCTAATATAATACTAAATAAAATTATATTTATCATTTAAATTCCTGCTTTTAAATAGTGAAATCATTTTTTATTTCCTGAATGAATCATTAAATATCAGAATATACTCTTTTTTAAGACTCTATTTCTATCCTAAAGAATTGAACAGCCTCCCAAGCCAATTTCTTTCCCCCTTTATAAACCCCCATTTAACAATAGCTCACTCATTATTTATCCTTACTTTTTAATGATCTAAATTAAAGCAAATGTCATTTTGTGTGCTTGACTGTAATAGGACAGGGCACTATTCTTTGCCTGCTGGCCACATTGCCAGCCGGTTTTAGCAGACCGTGTATTATCTCCCGCATCAGAGTTTTTCCTTCTGAGGAATAGTCTTGTGTGGTGAACTACTCGTTCCTTTCCCGTTGCGGTAGGACGGGAGAGGGACACCTTCGGGTGTGCTAGTTTGAGATAATACTAGTCTGCTAACCCTTTCTCGTTCTGCCACCATAATTCTATAAATGTCTGGCAGAACTCCTAATAAAAAGGAGTTGGCTTTGCACATTCTTAATTTCTTGGCAACGACTGCCAAAGTCTATATCGACACCACTTAAATCTATAAGCAGCTTGATAGCGATTAGCGCTTTCAGGCTTTAATTCGTCGCGACCAAAAACTTAATCAACAATAAGACTTGAGATGTGCAAAACACAGTCTTAACGGCTTTGCTATGCCTTTTTTTCTCCCAAAAAAGTATCTCGTTTACATACAACAAGAATTTTTATAACGGTAAAACTATGCCACATTTAGTGATCTCCCCACGTGCCATACAAGTCGTAAATAAATCAATTGATCTGTTTCACCATCACGGATTTCATACGGTTGGAGTCGACAGAATTGTGAAAGAATCTCAAATTCCAAAAGCGACTTTTTATCATTACTTTCACTCTAAAGAGCGATTTATTGAAATCTGTTTGAACGTTCAAAAAGAGCGCTTAAAAGAAAAAGTAGTTTCAATTGCTGACTACGACCAAGGTGCAGATGTGATGGATAAACTTAAAACACTTTATCTTTTACATACCGATTTAGAAGGGCTGTACTACTTATTATTTAAAGCCATTTTTGAAACGAAACTGACCTATCCCAAAGCCTATCAAATCGCCGAGAGGTATAGAACGTGGTTACTGAATGAAATCTATAGCCAACTTATAAAACTAAAAACCGATGTTTCCTTTCAGGATGCCAAACTATTTTTATATATGATTGAAGGCGCGATTATTCAGCTTTTAAGCTCGGGTCAAGTAGGGGATAGAGAGATGATATTAGACTGTTTTTTGAAGCAGTTTAAATAGGAGGAATGAAGCATGAATGAAGCATGAAAATATCCAGGCTAAATCTGCTTAAATGAGTTTGCTGGATGTTTCTTCAAGCCATTAATAATTGATACGGCGTTTAAAAGCCTAATTAAAAAAGCCCTTTTTATCATAAGGGCTTTTGTTGTGGGGCTATTCTTTATATTGCCATGCTTTTAAAAAGGTACGACACACTTCTTCATTTAACTGTTTTAGTTCTTGGGGAGTTGGAATATTTCCACTAATCAACGTAGCGGGATAGGTATAGCCCATTACCGCACCGAGGAAAGCCTTTGTTGCTTCCTCTGGCTGATCAATTTTAACAATACCAGCATTGTGTGCAGTTGAAAGAATATCGGTTAAAGATCTTTTAATATTCCCTTGAGTACGTTGCTGAATTTTAGGAAGAATTTCTTTCATTTCAACTAAGGCAATAATCAGCAATCTTTGCAGACGAATGACGTCAATATGATAAAAATGATTTTGTACAGACTGTCCAATTTCTAACAATAATTGATCTAGACGCTTATTTTTCAATTCATGCTGTTCAATGAAAGGTGCTTCCATTTCTGCTTTTAAATGATCAAAAACTTCAATAAGTAGAGCTGTCTTGGTCGGGAAGTGATTATATAAAGTTTGTCGATTTGTACCGGCTTTTGCAGCAACAGTTTCTAAGCGGACTTCTAACCCATGCTCAAGGAATATTTCACGGGCTGCTGCCACAATAATAGGGCGAATTCGAGACGGACGACCTGGTGATTTTTTTAGCATATCAGTTTTCTTGCACATCATATTTATTTACTTTACAGTAAAGTAAATAAATTGTCTATAAGTCTAGGGTGCCAAAATATGTTTGGTTCGGTTTTTTTTAATCATAAGTACTTGTGGTTATTACCTTTGCTACTTTTTCTTAATGGATGTGATTCTGATCCGCCTGCCCCTAAAAATATTCAGCAGGTAGGCACGATCACTATAAAACCAGAGACGATTGAATCTAACTATCAATTGGCGGGAAGAACGGTAGCCTCTGAAATTTCTCAGGTCCGTCCACAAGTCAATGGTGTAGTGATAGAACAATTATTTAAGGAAGGCACACAAGTAAACAAAGGACAGCCACTTTATAAAATTGATTCATCACTCTATCGGGATAGCGTGGATGAAGCCGCTGGTAATCTTGCATTAGCAAAAGCCACTGTAAATTCGACTCGCCTTCAAGCCGAGCGTTATAAAGAATTAATTAAAGTAAATGGGGTGAGTCAACAAGAGCTTGATAATGCTCAAAGTGCATATGAGCAAGCGAAAGCGACTGTTGCCGTAAATGAAGCTGTACTGAAAACAGCACGAACCAATTTACGTTACACACAAGTTAGTGCGCCAATTTCAGGACGAATAGGCCGTTCATCCATTACACGAGGAGCTTTAGTCACCTCTGCTCAAACAGATCCTTTAGCAACGATTCAAAAACTGGACCCCATGTATGTCGATTTGACTCAGTCGAGTGATGAATACATGGCACTGCGTAAACAGCTTACTGAAAATGGAATAAAACCGACTGAACTTTCAGTACGTTTGAAGCTTGAGAATGGCACTGCCTATGCAGAACAGGGGACTTTTAAGTTTAGTGATGTTGCTGTAGATGAGGCGACAGGAAGTGTCACCTTACGTGCAGCATTTCCCAATCCCAATAATGCGTTATTGCCCG
>JBHIVS010000281.1:0-3570 GCA_041987885.1 Pseudobdellovibrionaceae bacterium
GAGCGCATGAAGCTTGTGAACTTCGTGACAATGATAAAAATCGTTTCCTAGGTAAAGGCGTTTACAAAGCTGTTGATAATATCAGAGAAAAAATTGCTCCTGAAATTATCGGTCTGCCTGTTACTGAACAAGTTTATATCGACAAAGTACTTCGTGATATTGATGGAACTGAAAATAAATCTAGCTTAGGTGCCAATGCCATTCTTGGGGTTTCTTTGGCTGTTGCCAAAGCAGGTGCCATGGATTCTAAATTGCCTCTATATCGCTATGTGGGTGGTTCTCAGGCTTGTCGCCTGCCGGTTCCGTTGATGAATGTTCTGAACGGTGGAGCCCATGCGAATAATGGACTAGATATTCAAGAGTTCATGATTGTTCCTACTGTTAATAATTCCTATGCAGAATCCCTTCGTGCGGGTGCTGAAATTTTCCACACATTGAAAAAAATCTTAGGCAAAAAAGGTTTGTCCACAGCAGTTGGTGATGAAGGTGGTTTCGCTCCGAAACTTTCTTCAAATCAAGAGGCTTTGGATTTGTTGATGAATGCAATCGTTGATGCCGGTTATGATCCAGGGCAAAATGTATTCTTAGCTTTAGATGTAGCGGCAACAGAAATGTTTCATGATGGTAAGTATGAGTGGCAAGGTGACAAAATTTCTGGTTCAGATCTTTTGGGAATCTATAAATCTTGGTCCGAAAAGTATCCGATGGTTTCTATCGAAGATGGTTTTGCAGAGGACGACTGGGATTCATGGGTAAAAGCGACTGCTGCTTTGGGTTCGACTCTTCAGTTGGTAGGCGATGATTTATTTGTTACCAATCCTAAACGTTTACGTATGGGCCTAGAGAAAAAAGCAGCAAATGCATTGTTGGTAAAAGTAAATCAAATCGGAACTTTAACTGAAACCTTCGAAGCGGTAAATTTGGCTCAAAGAAATAAATATAAAACAGTCATGTCTCACAGATCTGGAGAGACTGAAGATGTAACTATCGCTGACTTGGCAGTGGCCTTAAATTGCCAACAAATTAAAACAGGCAGCTTATGTCGCGCTGAAAGAACAGCTAAATACAACCAACTTCTTCGTATCGAAGAAGACTTGGGTGGAATGGGTGTTTACTGGGATAAAGCGGCATTCCGCTAGTTCATTTAAGGTTTTAAGGGCTCAACGATTTTTTCTACGGAATTTTAACTTCGTAAAATAAATTTGTTGGGCCTTTTAATTTTTTGAAAAACCTTTTAAAAATTTGTTTCCATTTTCTGAAGCTTGATACTAGTCCTCGGTCCTGTAGCCAATCGAGTATTTCCTTTTTAAACTAATCACATGACCTATACAGAGTTTGCTGTCAGTTTTCGTCGTCTTCTTGATAATCCTGCAAAAGTTGCAGCGGTATGCTTTATGATCTTTGTTGTTTCTGTTGTTTTAAATGGAAATGCTTTTAGATTGTGGGGACTGCATAGAGATTACTCTCGTATTCAGTATGAAATTGATAATACTCATTCAACAATTATTCAGTTGAACAGTCAGCTCAAGGAAGCCAAGGACCCTAGCTTTATCGAACGACAAGCTAGAGACAAATTGGACTTAGCTGGAGAGCATGATTTAGTCTTTGTTTTCGCTGACGAATAAATCTTTGTTATGTACTAATAATTTAAAATAAAAAGCTGTTATCCGCAGATATCTAGCATCAATCATCGACACAGAGTCCGACTGGGTGTAGAACCATTCCTTTCTAACGAAGGGAATGTCTATGAAGAAAATCTATTTGATTGATGTCAGTGCCATGTTTTTCCGTGCATTTTATGCTGTACGACCTTTGACATCCCCTTCAGGAATGCCCGTGAATGCTATTTACGGATTTCTCTCTATGATTATTAAACTTTTCAAAGAAGAAAAACCCGAATACTTCGTATTTTGCTATGACCGTAAAGAACCTTCTTTTCGAAAAGAAATGTACGACGACTATAAGGCGAATCGCTCCGAGATGCCAGATGAGCTGGCGCAACAAATCCCCTACATTAAAAAACTGGGTGAATACTTAGGAATTCCTGCTCTAGAAATTGCTCCTTATGAGGCCGATGATATTATAGGAACTTTAGTTAAATGGGGGCGGGGGCAAGGCTTTGAAGTTCAAATTATTAGTGGGGATAAAGATTTTAGCCAACTCATTGAAGACCATGTTTATCTATACGACACAATGAAGGGCGTTAGATATGACGCCAAAGGTGTTTTTGAAAAATGGGGAGTTCGTCCCGATCAGTTTATTGATTTTCAAGCTATTGTTGGGGATTCCTCTGACAATATTCCTGGCGTTAAGGGAATCGGGGAAAAAGGAGCTGCCAAACTTTTAGAGCAATTTAAATCTCTTGAAGATATCTATGAAAATATTGAGCAAGTTTCTGGAAAATCAATTAAAGAAAAATTAGAAGCCCATAAAGATATGGCTTTTCTTTCAAAAAAATTAGTCACGATTTCTACGGATGTTCCGGTTCCAGCTGAAGCAGAATTTTATAAACTTCAGTCATTCAAAATGGATGATCTTATCAATTTGATGAGAGAACTAAATTTCAAAACTTTTGAAAAAACTCTGACAGCAATGGCTTCTGGAGAATCGACAGAGGTGTCTGGTGCAATGATGAATCCGGTAACGGAGATATTGCACTCAGGTGGTTCTGTAACTTCTGAGTCAAGTGAAGTACAGGCAGCTATTCATATTATTAAGGAAGATGCTCAGTTTTTAGAGAAAGAAATGTCTACAAGAGAGCTTACTGAGTACTTTGTAGAGAATCAAAAATTATGGGGCTTTACCTTAAATGAACAAGTCTATGTAGGAACCGATAAAGAAATTATAAAGGTTTCTGATTCTGAGCATCTTGGGTTGTTGACTGATACATATAAGATTCAATGGAATGGTTTTGATTTAAAAGCTTTGTGGCATCTTATCAAATGCGAAGAGCCTATTGCAGCTTGGGATTCTCAGCTTGCAGCTTATGTTCTAAAAGCTGGGGATACTTCCGATTTTAAAAAGATTTATAGCAGATATTTGTTAGAGGATATTGCTCCTGAATGGACTGTTCATCAGTACTATAATGCACATTTAAATTTAGCAAAAAATCTTCAAGAGGAAATGAAGAAAGTTTCTGGTGAAAAAGTATATCAAAACTTAGATCTTCCCTTAGCTAAAGTGCTTTTGCAGATGGAAAATGCAGGGGTCCGTATTGACGTTGAACTTTTGCAAAAATTAAGTGCAGAGCTTGCCATTGAAATTGATGTATTAGAAAAAGATATCCATACTCAAGCCGGTGAAGTCTTTAATGTCGCAAGCCCAAAGCAATTAGGAGTTATTCTTTTCGAAAAAATGGGACTACCTGCTGGAAAGAAAACAAAAACAGGTTACTCGACGGATGAAGAAGTTTTGACGGGATTAGAACATCCTATTGCAAAATCTATTTTGAAGTATCGTGAATTAGCAAAATTAAAATCTACTTATGTAGATGCGTTGCCGACAATGGCAAATCCTCAGGATGGTAGAATTCACACTCGCTTCAATCAAGCGTTGACGACGACGGGAAGG
>JBHIVS010000282.1:0-3566 GCA_041987885.1 Pseudobdellovibrionaceae bacterium
ATTAATAATTTCTAATAAAACACATTATTTTAATTAACAATAATTAAAAATTAGTGTCATTTAAATCATTTCACTACTCCTTACCATTAATTTTTTTGTTACTTTTATTTTCGTTCATGGGCCCTATAGGCCCATTTTTTTTTGTACCGGCCCCGCCCGGGCAGTTTCCCAATCGTCTATGACTCTCAAATGCGATCAAAGACATCGAGGTAGCTGAAGACAGGTTCTTTGGGGCTTGTTTAGCTAATGTATAGGACTTGAGAGATGTCAGAAACTCCATCATGGATGGTCAAATTAGAAGAAATTGCTCAGAAAGTTGTCGGTGAGCAAGGTTGCCTTTTATACGATATCGAATTTGTTGGTGTTGGTAAGGGACGTACTCTTCGTTTATTTATTGATAAAGAACAAGAGGGAGCTATCTCAATTGATGATTGCTCAAATGTATCTCGCGCTCTAAATGAAGTTTTAGATGCGGATGAGACATTGGTTCCTGGTGAAGCTTATACTTTGGAGGTTTCAACTCCAGGTTTAGACAGGAATTTAACGAAGCCTTGGCATTTTGCGAAGGCCGTTGGTAAAAGAATTTATTTAAAAACAACAAAGTCTCTTGAGACTTTGGGTGTGCAGGATAAAAAATGGAAAGCAGCCAAAACCGTAGAAGAGGTTTTAGAGTCTGCAGATGACAAAGGGGTTCGCTTTGTTATTAAGGATGTTGAAATCCTTATTCCTTACGAATCTATTGATAGAGCTAAAATTGTATTTGAAATGACAAAAGGTCAAAAAAAGTAACGAGAGAGGGAGCCCATGGCTGAAAATATGTTTTCAGATCTTTCTAAAGTGATTGAATTAGTCGGTAAAGATAAAGGTATTGATAAGCAAGTTGTTATCGATGCAATCACTCAAGGGATGCTTGTAGCAGCTCGTAAAAAATACGGTACTTATCGTGAGATCGAAGCTGCGTATAACGAAGAAACTGGTGAAGTTGAGCTTTTTGAGTTCAAAGAAGTAGTAACTCGTGAAAAATTCATCGATGAAGAAGTTGAAATTCCTCTTGATGAAGCATTGAAACTAGATCCGAATGTTCAACTTGATGACTCTGTAGGTATCAAACTTGAGGCGAGCGATCTTGGTCGTATTGCTGCTCAAACTGCAAAACAGATTATTATGCAAAAAGTTCGCGATGCTGAACGTAACATCATCTTTAATGAGTTCGAAGAACGTAAAGGTGAGATCGCATCTGGTATTGCTCGTCGTGTTGAAAAAGGCGCGATCGTAGTTGATTTGGGTCGTACTGAAGCTTACATCCCACCTCGCGAACAAATTCCAGGTGAAGTTTATAAGCCAGGTGATCGCATTCAAGGTTATTTGTCTGAAGTTCGTCAAACAACTCGTGGTCCTCAAATCATCATGTCTCGCGCTGATGAAGGATACTTGATGAAGCTTTTTGAAATGGAAGTTCCAGAGATCTATGATGGCGTAGTAGAAGTAGTTGCTGCTGCTCGTGAACCAGGTCAAAGAGCAAAGATCGCAGTTCGTTCTAATGACAACACAGTAGATCCTGTAGGAGCTTGTGTTGGCATGAAGGGTTCTCGCGTTCAAAATATCGTTCAAGAACTACGTGGCGAAAAAATTGATATCGTTCCTTGGGACGAAGACGTTACTCGTTTTGCTTGTAATGCTTTGGCTCCAGCGGAAATTTCTCGCGTATTCCTTGATGATGGAAACAGAGAGATGGAAATTGTTGTTCCAGATTCTCAATTGAGTTTGGCAATTGGTAAACGCGGTCAAAATGTGCGTCTTGCTGCGAAATTAACAGGTTGGAAGTTAGATATTATTTCTGAATCTTCAGCAGCTTCTAGAACTGCTGAATCTATTTTCAATCTTATGTTGATTCCAGGTATGACGGAAACAATGGCGCAAAACATCTTCCAATCAGGCTTTGGTTCATTCCAGTCTGTGGCAGGTGCGGAAGCAACTGAGATCATGACTATCCCAGGATATGATGATCCAGATAAAGCAGAAAAACTTATCAATGATGCAAAAGCAGTTATGGATAAGTATGCTTCTGAAGGTAAACCAGTTCCAACGGCTCCGACGGCTGATAAGGCCAAACAATCAAATGTATCTGCAAAAGAACAAGCAGATATGATGTTGAAACAAGAATTGAAAAAACTTGATCAACAGCAAAATGACGAAGAGTAATTTTATAATTTGGATCTAAGAAAGACACAGGGAGACTGAGTGAGTAATCCAAAGGTTTTTGAATTTGCGAAAGAAATAGGGATGACCCCGCTTGCACTTATGGACAAAATCCGTGAGTGGCAGTTGCCAGTAAAGAGTCACATGGCGGAGTTAGCTCCAGATGTTCTTGCGCAGATTAAAAGTAAACTAGGCGGCGATGAGAAGCCTTCAGAGGAAGCAAAACCCAAAAAAGTAGCAGCTCGTAAAGCTCCTGCAAAAAAAGTTGTTGCTAAAGAGCCTGAAGAAAACGCAGCTGTAACTGCGGTGAAAGCTCCAGTAATTCGTCGTAAAAAAGAAGAGCCAGCTCCGGTAAAAGCTAAAATTGTAGCTAAGCCTTCTATTGATGAGAGTGATGATGCTTCTGAAGAAGTGGTATCGGCACCAGCCAAAACAACTCGTGTCGTTGTTAAAAAGACAGCTGATAAAGATGACGCTGTTGAGGCTGCTCCTAAAGTTGAAGTTGAAAAAGTAAAAGTGGTGGCTCCAACTGCAAAAGTTGAAGTTGCTGAAACTAAAAAAGAAGAAGCTCCAGTGGCTCGTAAAGAGACTGTAGTTAAAGAAGCTGTTGTTGAGGCTAAGGCTGAAGCTCCTGCTGCTCCAGAGCCAGTAATGCCGGCTCGTAAAAAAGAGGTCGTTGTGGGAACTAGTGGAGTTTCTAGCTCTAACCCTGCGCCAAGAAGAAATATTATCGGAAGAATGGATTTGTCTCGCGTTCAGCCTCAAGCAGCTCCTCGTCGTGAGGGTGGTAGCTACGGTGGACAAAGAGATTCTCAAGGTGGCGATAGACCTTATCAGCCAAGAGAACCGAGAGAGCCAAGAGGGCCAAATCAAAACTTTACTCCAAGACCTGGTGGTGCTCCTGGCGCTGCAGGTGGTGGTTTTAATCGTCCAGCCGGTGGCTTTAATCGCCCAGCCGGTGGAACAGCCAATCGTGGTATTCGCCCAGGTTTTGTTGCTCAGATGGCACCGATTCCTGATCCAGTTGCGGACCATGATTCACGTCGTGATTTTAATAAAACTAAAAAGACTTCTACGCCTACTAGTAATGGCCCAGCGGCTAAACAAGGTAATGAACGTGAAGAACCAGTTCAGGTTTTCAACGCCGTTGAATTCCGTAAAAGAGAAATGGTTTTCCAACCGAAAAAGAAAAAGGGAATGTTGGATCGTGAGTCTAAAAAAACTCAAATCACAACACCTTCTGCGCATAAGCGTGTAGTTAAAGTTAATAACACAATGAAGCTAAGTGATTTGGCAATGGAAATGGGTCTTAAGGCTCCTCAATTGATCAAAGAACTTATGAAGAATGGTGTTATGGCCAACCTAAA
>JBHIVS010000283.1:0-3543 GCA_041987885.1 Pseudobdellovibrionaceae bacterium
ATAATAGTGATTATCAGTCTGTCACTTTCTCTAGAAATAATTCAGAAGTTTGGGGAGTTCAATATCACCCAGAATTTAAATCTAAACCGCTAGAGCCCCATCCTTTATTTAAAGAGTTCGTGAAAGCTAGTTTGGCTTAGGAGATTATTATGAATAGTTTAATTGATCAGGCAAAGCATGTTTTGGATATTGAAGCTCAGTCGATTCTTTCGTTAAAAACTAGAATCGACGATGAGTTCGTAAAAGCTGTAGGATTAATTAAAAATTGCCAAGGTAAACTGATTGTGACTGGAATGGGAAAGTCGGGGCAAATTGCACGTAAACTCGCTAGTACATTTTCTTCGACAGGGACGCCAGCAGTGTTTTTACATCCAGCGGAAAGTAATCATGGGGATCTTGGAATTGTCCAAGATTTAGATTTGGTTTTGGCTATTTCCTACGGTGGAGAGTCCGCAGAGTTTAATGGATTACTTCAGTATGTTTCAAGAAAGGGCCTTCCCTTGGTCGCCTTAACTGGAAAAACTAATTCTACCTTGGCGAAATTTGCGAACATTACTTTGGATGTCTCGGTGTCGTCAGAGGCCTGTCCGCTAGGACTTGCGCCGACGGCGAGTAGTACGGCTACTTTGGCAATGGGTGATTCATTAGCTATGTGTGTGATGTCAGAAAAAGGATTTAGCTCAAGAGATTTTGCGGAATATCATCCAGGTGGAAGTTTGGGGCAAAAACTTTTAACTAGAGTCAAAGATGTTATGCATGCGGGTGATTCTATGCCGACAGTGAGTAGAGATACTCCTGTTCGCGAAATTTTAACAATAATGACTAATCGAGATGTGCGTGGAGCCGCTGGAATTACTGATGATAGGGGTAGTTTGATCGGTGTCATTACGGATGGTGATATTCGTCGCCGATTAGAAAAGAATCAAGATCCATTGGAAGGCTCGGCTCAAGATTTAATGAGTTTGAATCCTCGCACAATTGATGCAAATGAAATGGCAGAAAAAGCTCTTTTTGTTATGGAGCAGTTTCAAATACAAATGCTATTTGTTTTAGATAAAGAATCTGAGAATCCTCATAAACCAGTGGGAATTTTACACATTCAGGACCTATTAAGGGCAAAGGTTAGATAACCTAGCCTTTAGTCCTATCAAAACCGTTTCTCTTTTAGTTTTAAACAGTTATCGAATACTGCTAAGGTCCTGACTTCAGGTGTGGAGCTTGCAGCTAAGGGTTTGTTTTTACACAATGATTTTGTGGAAAAAGAAATCGAAAAAATTAAAAAAATTAAATTACTTATTCTCGATGTCGATGGTGTTTTAACCGACACGCGTATTTTTTATGATGGCAAAGAATGGCGTCGATTTTTTTCTATTCGAGATGGCGTAGGCATCAAAGCCTTGCTGGAGAACGGCTATAAGATTGCCGTTATTACAGGCTCTCGAGCTGAAGATATTAGAGAGCGAGTTAAATCTTTAGGAATTCCATATTTCTACGAGGGAGCTTTAGATAAAGTACCTTCCTTCGAAGATCTCAAAAAAGTTTCTCAAATATCAATAGATGAGATGGCTTATGTTGGCGATGACATTTTTGATATTCCAATGATTCAAGAAGTTGCTTTTGGTGTAACTGTCCCAGAAGCCGTAGATGAAGTAAAAAAAGTAGCTAAATATATTACTCAGCGACCAGGTGGAATGGGCGCTGTGCGAGAAGTCTGTGATCTTATTCTCAAACACGGGGCCTATTCAGGTGGTGGAGACCTATGATTAAAAATGCAATGAAAATAGCGGCAATAATGCTTTTAGCATTGGCACTTCATAAGACAGCTTTTGCTGCTGATGAAGTTTCTTTACCTACCGACGAGTTGGCCAAAGAGTCTGTTCTGCCTGTTTTTGATAAAACAATCAGTGTAAAAAACAGAAGAGTTGTCACTGACGGTAAAGTCGAGGCAGTAGGCTATTATAGCTACTCAATGACTGAAGCTATTATGAACGTCAGTCGTGTTGGTCTTTCAGTATATTATAATACGAGTGAAGAGAATGCCTTTGGATTGAGCTTCGCTAAAAACTTTTCCGGTATTTCTAATTACTCTAAGCAAATGGCAAATGGAGTAGGGCAAGGGAATATCAAGTTAGACTTTACCAGAGCTCCTCAACCAGAAATGTCTGGCATGTTTGATTACAATGCCAAGCTGTTTTATGGAAAAATGAGTTTAACCAAGGACTTCGTATTAAACACAATTCTTTTTGCTTCTGCAGCAGCAGAGATGACGAAATACGTGCATAAGACTTATCCGGGAATTGCTTTAGGAATTGGTCAAAAATTTTATTTTAATGAGCGTCTGGCATTAAGATTTGATATGCGCTTCCATGCGAATCAATCACCGAATCCAGTCATCAAGGGTGTAAAAGTTGGCGAGGCGATTCCAGATTATGGAGATTTCCCTGACCATACCTCGTATGCAACAACTTTGGAAGCCGGTCTTTCATTCTTATTCTAAGGAGAAGAACATATATGAATAATTTTAGATGGATCTCTTTAGTAATCTTGGGCTTAAGTTTGACCGGAAATGTGTCAATGGCTCAAGTGACTGCAGATGAATTTAATGTTGTTGAAGAAGAGCTTGTGAATGAGGCTCCGCCTATTCAGCATCAACAGCAAAATACATCGACGGTTGTCGATGACTCTCCAAGTGAAAAAAACGAACTTAAAAGCTTTAATGAGTTAGGGAACTTGGCTCCCTTCAATGAGATTTCGGTCATTCAGAGAAGATTTATGCCTAAAACAGAGCGTTTCCAACTTTTTGCAGGTGGAACGTTAGTAACGAATGATCCTTTCTTTATGAGTTTGGGATTTTCTCTTAAAGGAAGTTATTTTTTTAATGAAACTTGGGCAGTAGAGTTGAATTATGTCGGTTTGACGACAATGGATAGAAAGGTCACAGAGGATCTTAAGGATCTTCCTGGTGGTGGTATTCAAGCGGAGAGCTTAGTTTATTCTAAGTCTTATATGGGCGCGGACGTTATGTTTGTACCTATTTACGGTAAATTAGCTTGGTTAAATAATAAGATCATTCCATATGATTTGTACTTCACATTAGGAGCAGGGAAGACAAGTTTACGCTCTGGTGAAAGTCCAACAACTATTCACGTTGGAACGGGGCAAATATTTTCGATGTCTAAGGCATTTGCCTTTAGATGGGATTTTAGTTGGAACTTCTTCCAAGCTTCAGCAATTGATGGCAGCAAAAGTAACTTCAACAACCTCTTTCTCACAGTTGGCGTGAGCTGGTTCTTTCCGGAGGCTAAATACAGATGAAGAATTTTATACGATATTTTATTGTCGCGATCTTGTTATCTCCGGTTATCTCAGAAGCTCAGTCAGCACGTAAGGCTACTCGTCCAGCTGTTCGAAAAGGTGTTGGTACGGGGGGTGTAAAGCAACAACTAAGTGCTGCTTTAAAACTTGCACGTGATGGTCAATACGCTGGAGCCGCTGCACAGTTGTACACTCTTTCAAAGCGCAAAGAGTTAGCTGCAGAAAGAC
>JBHIVS010000284.1:0-3539 GCA_041987885.1 Pseudobdellovibrionaceae bacterium
GCTTATGCATGAGCGTCAATATTTAGGATGTGAATTGAACCCTGATTATTACGAATTACAGCAAGAAAGATTATTAAAAATCATGGAGAAAACTGCATGAATAAATTCGAGATTTTAGCGTGGGGTTTACTCATTTCATTTTTTACAGCAGCTATTAGCGGTGCGGTGGTTTTGTGGTGGTTGGCAAGAAAGGAGACGTTTGAAGAATGAGTTCAATGAGCCTTGCAGATTACCGCGCAACATGTCCGAAAGCTCAAAAAGTTAAAAAGGGTCGAAACAAGTTTAATGCTTCGAAAATTAAATTGGATGGAATGACTTTTGACAGTACTAAAGAATACAAACGGTATATCGAGCTAAAGGCTCTACAACAACGAGGTGAAATTAAAGAATTGCAGCATCACACAAAATTTGAATTGGCACCGAAGACAAAATTAGAAGGGGAGAAACGAGCTAAACCAGCACTTAGATATTTTGCTGATTTTACTTACTACCTCATTAATGGCGAATTCATTGTTGAGGACGTTAAATCGGTTGCAACACGTAAATTGCCGAGTTACCGCAATAAAAAGCATTTGATGAAAACTGTACACGGTATTGATGTTAGAGAGGTTTGAGGAGGGTTTATGACCGATATTGAAACGGTAGGTTGGACTGTAGATAAGAAGTTTTTCATATTAAAAATAAATATGGATGCATTTTTGAGTACAGATGAATTTGATGCTTTGGCTGTGCTTTATGGACGTAAATACAGTCAGGAATTTTCTGGGTGTCAGTTTAAGGGAAAGCTCGCCGTAATGTGTGGAGATAAAGTTTATATAAATCCCTGGTCACTTGATCATGAATTAAGTGTAGACGAACCAATTGAGGAACTTCTTTTTAGTGAGTTCCAAAAGCATTTGAATAGTTAAGGTAGTGATTAAGGTGGTGAATATGCAAACTACAGTTGTAATGGATTGGTCAAGATTTCAAATTTTTGAATGGTTCGTAAGTGGGGCAAGCTTGAAATCACCATCTTATGGCGCTGCCAATGTTAGATGTACAGATGGGAGGTCAATAGACTTTCAAGACAAATTAGGGGTGGTAGCAGCTATGGGTGATCAACTTACAAAATCAGTTGCAATGGTCATTATGACCGAAGGAAAGTCACAACAGGATTATGAGTACGTTAGGAATCACCTGGCGAAAATCATGATGGATGGAGCCAAAAAGGATAAAAGACGAGAGCCAGAAGGAATTGCTATTTATCATTTAGCCTGGTTAATTGCCCGTATTGTTATTGACTATGCTTTAGATCCAGAGCTGGAGAATGGACATAAAGATCCAGGGCGTTTAGTTTATGCCGGTATTAGAAGTTTTCAGATGAATCCAGAAGTTTATCGTCAAACTTGGAAGCGTTATGAAAAGTTAATGGTTGCTGCATTAGAAGAAGAAATTAAAAAAGCTACTAAAATTGCTAGACGTTATAAGGAAGAAACCTTAAATGAGGTGAGAAATTAGTTTCCACTTTTACGCTAACTAAGGTATAGTTTTATTAAATTGGTCGAAGTATAAATTAAACCAATTTGATTTTAAAAAGTTCATCTCAATAGGTGGACTTTTTTTGTTTTCACCGCGACTGATGAGGCTTGAATAGCCGAAACATTTACTAATGTCTCGTGGAGTTGCCCAAGTAGGGGAATAACTGGAAGCCAGCAGTAGCAAACCTAAATAGTCCGATAGATTATTTAGGTCGTGGGTGATCAATGCTACTGTCCTGATCACATCTAGCCCTACCGTAGAAAAATAAGTATAAAGTGTTATTTTACATATACTTGAATTGAGGGTTTTGTTTGTGTAATCTTCATGATTAGCTCAAAAATGAAGCTAAAGAGGGGGGCACATGCAAATACAAATAATAGGTGGATTAGCGAATGGCCAATTTGTTGATGAACTGGAAATGAAAAATCCAAATTATGAAAAGAGATACTTAGAAGTGGTGGGTTGCTCCCAAAAAGTATTTTATGTTGATAAAAATCTCAATGATGAGGTAGCGTTGAAATTAATCCTTATTAACGAGTGCACCTAGTTAACTAAGCCTCCTTCGGGAGGTTTTTTATTGGCCGTAGTTATTGCGGCACAAACGGCCCCTCTAAATAATGGTTATTGGAGGGACTTTTCTTTTTATGAGGATTTGTTAGATGAGTATCGAAATTAAACAAGAGAAGTACTTCAAGTTAGAAGTTGAAGTAGAAGAAAGTACAGTAATTATTTATCAAAAAGATTCAGACATTGTGATTAGCAAAGATGCTGCAAAAGAGTTGTTTGAAATATTAAAAGGCTTTGTTGAAAAACATAAGTGAGCTGTGTATGGACAAAAATGAAGCTAAAAAAAACCTTGATAAATACTCTTTGGAGTTGGAGCGTTATCAAGGTTTATCACGTACAGGTTTGAGCCGTGATGAGATGCTTGTTATCGACAGAATAATTGTCCGTTTAAAAGAGCAGATAAAGAATTTACGGACTGCTTTAGATGGATGACAAACAATATTATAAGCTCACTGGCAAAAAGGAGCTAAAAAACAAACCCAAAAATAAACCTTTACCTAAAGCCACCGAAAACTATTTAAAAGCAGAAGAAGACTTTACAAAGGCTTTAGATTTTTTTGAAATCAAATATGAAAAGAAATTTCATATTAAATCCACAAAACGTTGGCGCTTCGACTTCCATTTAATTGAATACAAAATATTGGTTGAAATTGCGGGTGGGCCTTGGTCAGCAGGTAGAAAGCGAAAACAAATTTCTTACGATCAGGATCGTGAAGATACTGCTCATGAGTTGGGGTATACGATTGTTCGTATTGAGTCGGCATCTAGATTTAAGATTAATGAATTAGGTTCTTTACAGGTACAAGCACACTTTGCCAGTGAATGGATTAAGAATTTAAAGAGGCATACTTTTAATGGAACAGATCAGACCATTCCCCCCAACGGCCTTACTTGATCAAGCTGAAGCTGAGGAAACAATCCGCTTAGCACCAGCTCCGGATTTAAAAGAATGGGTTATGAAAAACTTTTTAACTTTAAATGGTCCACTTCATAATCCCGATCATGATCATATAGCCGAATTATTAGAAGATAGTGAAAGTTTTTTAGCTTTTGCATGGGCATCATCTGCTTTTAAAAGTAAACAGGCTTATGTTCTTGGGCAATGTGAAAAAGTAATGTTTAACCAAGGCGGCTGGAAGAAACTTCGACAAGAGCAGCAAATGAGAGATTGGTTCGGTTATGTTCCAACATATTTGATCACCATTGATGCCTCATTTTGTGATGAAGCAACTGACAGTGAATTTTGTGCATTGCTGGAACATGAGCTCTATCACATTGGAGTGATGAGAGATGATGATGGTGAAATTATTTACAGTGATAGTACTGATTTGCCAAAGCATTATTTAGCTGGACATGATGTCGAAGAGTTCATCGGTGTTGTGAAGAGATGGGGCGCAAGTGAAAGTGTTAAGCGTCTTATTGAAGTTGCGAAAAACCCGCCGTTTGTATCAGAG
>JBHIVS010000285.1:0-3522 GCA_041987885.1 Pseudobdellovibrionaceae bacterium
GCTAATTTATTTGGATCAGTGACAATTTTATTGGATCGTCCTTTTTCTGTAGGTGACTTAATCAAAGTCAAAGACCTAGAAGGAACAGTTGAAGAAATAGGATTACGTTCTACACGTATTAGAACACTCTATAATTCTGTTATCACCGTTCCAAATGGAACCATGGCCAAAGAATATATCGATAACATGGGGGTTCGACCTGCTCGACGTATTCGTCTTTTCTTGGGCCTTACTTACGATACAACTCCAGAAAAAATGGAAGCATTCTGTACAACCGTCGAAAATTATCTAAAATCCTACGAAGAAGTCATCAGCGACAGCATCACTGTGGCCTTTACTCGCTATAGTGATTCTTCCTTGGATGTTTTAGTAAATTTCCATCTTCGCGTAATTACCGCAGCAGAAGAAACCAAACATCAACAAATTATCTATTTAGAATTTTTGAAAATCGCAAAGTCTTTAAACGTAGACTTTGCCTTTCCATCCAGAACTCTTTATCACGTGACTACTAACTCAAATTCTGAAACTAAGGATATGGTAACAAATGGCCCTTAAGATCAATAGAGTAGACCTCCCAGAAGGTCCCCATGGCAAAACCGTTAAACTAGAGTTTTCCGGTGCTCTAGCAAATGATGAGATCACTTTAAGTCATTTCAACTTTGATACCGACACCGAAGTTCAGTTAATTTTAAACAATCTGACCAGCGTTAATTCGCTAGGAGTTCGTAGCTTCGTAGGCTGGCACAAACAACTGAGCTATAGAAACATTATCATCGTCGATGCACCAAAATGCTTTATTGATCAAGCCAATGTCGTTGATTCGTTTTTACCGGAAAGAACAAAAATAAAAAGTTTTTTTGTTCCCTATTATTCTGAACAGACCGAAGAAGAAACCAATATTTTATTTGAAGTAGGTATTAATTACTTCAAATTCGACAATCAATGGAAGTTTGCTTTTCCAGAAGTCTTAGATGCGGAAAAAAACCCTATGGAGCTCGACATCCAACCAGAACGATACTTTCAATTCCTTAAGCAACTCGCATAAAAAAAGCTCCAACCTACTAAGTTGGAGCTTTTTAAAATTGTCTATTTTAAATCAACGTTATCTGCTTTTTTTATCAGATTTTTTACCAAGCCCCGCTTCTAATCTGATCTGAGCTGCTTCTTTGCGCATATTTTCAGTTTCAACTTGAGCTTTCAATGTATCGACTTGAATTTTTAAGTCTTCCATTTTGTTTTTTGCAGTATCCAGTTTTGACTCTAAAGCTTCTCTTTCTTTTTTGGCTTTCTCATACTCTTCTTTTAAACGTTTGATCTCCGCTTCTGAACGTTTAATTTCTGCTGTATATTCTTCAACCGCTTTCTGAGATCTGCTGATTTCCATATTCGCAGTGGCAGTTTCTTTTCTAAGTTCATTTCTGTTTTTTTCCAACTCTTGACGAACTTTCGCAGCCTCTGCTTTGATTTTTTCTTCGTCAGCTTTAACACCAGAAACTCTTTTTCTCTCTGATTCAGCTTGAACGCTTGCTTTTTTAGATTCTGCCAAAGATGTCGCAAGCTCATCATCTAACTTTTTAATCATCGCTTTTGCCTGTTCTTCTTGAGCGCGAAGACTATTCATCTCAGCTTCATATCTTGCTTTTTCAGCATCCGCTTTAGCTATTTCTTGTTTAGACTTTACTTGTTTAGCAGTTGCTTGAGCTAAATTCTTTTGAGTAATCAAAGAAGCTTTCGCCAATTCTTGTTCTTTTTTAATAGAAGCGATACGAGCTTGTTCTGCATCTCGTTCTGCTTTTAAGCCATTTTCCATAGCCGTTGCAGCTTGCTTTTCTTGTTCTTTAACTTGTTTCGCTAAATCAGCTGCTTTGTCTTCTTCTTTTTTCTTAGCAGCCAAGGCTTCGTCTTTTTGTTTATTTGCTTGAGCTACTTTATCTTGAGCCGCCTTAATCGCTTTTGCAGAGTTCTCTTGATCTACTGTGGCTTGTGCTTTTTCTTTATCCGCTTTGGCAATTTCTGATCTGAAAGCCGCCATATCTCTTTCTGAGGTAGCTTGAACTTTTTTAGCTTCAGCTTCGTCTTTTCTCGCTTTTGCAATGGCCTCTTGTGCAACCTTCATTGCTTTATCACGTTTTCTTCTGTCCTCTTCGGCACGAGCTTTTAATTCAGAAGCCTCAGCCTTTGCTCTTTCTGCATCTGCCAATGCCTCTTCCGCCTCCACTGTTACGCCATCAATTTGTGCGTAAGCAGGTGCAACCATCAAAGTAAAAATCAAAGCTGACAATAATGTGCATAAACGTTTAAGAGTCATTCCGGTCTCCTTGAGATGAAGAAAAATTTACTGAGGTTTAGCATAAGTGAATTTTAGGCAAAAAAAAAGCGACCAGGTTTGGGGGGGGAGGACCTGGCCGCTAAAGGGGGGATACTTTATCTATATAGCAACGGTGGTGCCATGATTAAAATCTCGTCAGTTTCATTTAAATTACAGCTGGCTCCAAGTTCACTGGTCAAAAGTTCTACATTAGCCGACAATTGTCGGTCCAAAGGATCGACACTCTTTAAAGAATTCCCCTGAAAATCAGGACCACTGGACTCGACACTCTAACCTATTTTTTTTAGGCTTTATTCATGTTGTGCTTCAAACTTAGACATTTTCTGTTTTTTTTATGCCTCAGCTCTAGCCTATCAGCCCATGCCCTGCATGTAATGGTAGATCCTGGACATGGCGGTTCTGATTCTGGAGCCTTCTATAAGGGAATTAAAGAGTCCTCTTTGGTTTTACAAGTTGCAGATAAACTTATAGAGCTTCTTAATTCAAATCCTGATTTTACAGTTTCGAGCACCCGCACCTCAGACCAATTTATCTCTCTAAAAGATCGCGTGCACATGGCGGAAATGAAAAACGTAGATCTCTTTGTCAGTCTTCATGCAAACTCTGCATCTGATGCTAGAGCCCGTGGGATGGAGTTTTATTTTCAGAATAATCTTCCTCCCGATGAAGAAACTTTATATCTAGCTAGTCTTGAAAATAATATGTCACTAAATCGTAAAGAGATTTCCGACATCATAGGCTCCGACGATGTATCCACCAAGGGTGACATAACCGCTATTGTTGAAGATCTAAAACGTCAAAAACGAATGTCTGAAAGTTTAAATTTTAGCCGATCACTTTTTCAAATTTGGCAGAATCACCCAGCCGTTCCTAGAAATACGATTAAACAAGCTCCCTTTTATGTAGTCTCTAAGACATCCATGCCCTCTGTTTTAATCGAAGTAGGCTTTCTGACGAATCCTAAAGAGTCTCAGCTCTTGGCATCTAGCAGCTATCGCACAGAAATTGCCCAGAATATCTACAAAGCCCTGCTAGAATACAAAGAAAACCTAGACAATCCCTAAGTAAAAACCGTAGATTGATTTCTTCACATCCTAGGAGGAATCTATGCGCGCGGACGGCCGTCTGTTTGATCAACTGAGAGAAATTAAAATCACACCTCATGTCGCAGAATATGCTGAAGGCTCAGCAAT
>JBHIVS010000286.1:0-3509 GCA_041987885.1 Pseudobdellovibrionaceae bacterium
ACCAATTCATTTCTCGAAGGTCTTTGGGGCCTTGAAACATTCCACAATCGATAAGAATTTGTGTGTCTTTGTATAAAACAAGATGCTTTGAACCTGTGACTGTCTGTGCTGCGCCGATGAATCCTATTTCCATAGGACAATTCTATGTTAAAATTATGTTTCGATGCAAGGCGCATCCTCATTTTGCCTTGGACTTGTTTGCTTGATCCTTCCTATAGTTGAGCCATGAAAAAAGCACTTCAAAGCCTGTCTTTTGTTTATGGTTTATTACTACTGTCTCCCCTATCTGCATTCGCCCTAGGCGATCGTGCAGATTATCCCGCGCATTGGTGGAAAGAAGTCCCTAGAGAAGAAGCTAAATCATGGGAAGTGCTTCCTCAGGATGCTGCCATCGGAGAAGTTGTTTTAAGCAAGCGCAATGAGCTTGGAAAATTTAGTAATTTTGCAGATGCATCGTTCGTATTAGATGGTGTTTGTTATCCAACAGTCGAAGCTTTTTGGCAGATGATGAAATACCCAGAAACTCCGGATGATGAACGTCATGCATGGAGTTTTAAATGGCGCTATACTCGTGATCAAGTCGCTCAAATGAATGGATACTCGGCAAAGTCGGCCGGTAATTATGCGAATTTTCTAATGGATAAAAACGATGCTAATTGGGTCACTTACCGTGGAGAAAAATTAGTTTTCGCTTCCGACACAGATACTGCACATTACGATTTAATTCTTAAAGCTCTGACTGAAAAACTCCGTCAAAATCCAGAGATTCAAGCCTTATTGTTGTCAACTCAAGGCCTGACGTTAAAAGCAGATCATGGAATTTCTGATAAAGCTCCTATTGAGTGGCATTACAATAAGCTGTGGATGCTTTTAAGAGATCAAATGACAAATGGATCTTTAAATCTAACGACGTCTGAAGATCTTTCTAAAAAAACCTGCCGCTCTCTTGATATTAAAGATATCAATCCCTAAGCGGGCATTTTTAATTAAAGCTAGATCTATTTTCTATAAGGAAATATCTTTTTATGTTTCATGACTTTTCTGAGTTCTTTCAGAATAAAGACACATCATTTATTAACTTAAATAATGGAACCCTAGGGCTTTGTCCTGATGTTGTCATTGAAACACAGATAAAAGATTTAAAAGACTTTGAAAAAAACACGTCTTCAGGACTTGGACATGCCTTTGAAAAAATGTGGAATATTCAACAGAGATTGGGGAAATTTTTAGGTGCCCAAGCTCAAGATATTTACATGCGCCCTAATGTCACCCTAGCGATTAATGATTTGGTTATGGGATTAAAACTCTCTGAATCAGATGAAATATTGACTACGGATTGGGAATACGGCGCTGTTGTTAATATATTAAAATTAAAAACTCGACAATCCGGAGCCAGCTTAAGAAGCATCAATGTCGATTTTTTATTACAAGACCTTACTCCTGATGAAATTGCAGAATGCTTTGTAAAAGCCTTGAATAAAAATACCAAAATATTGGTTATTAGCCATGTTTTCACTGGAAACGGAATTGTTATTCCACTCAAAGAAATTTCCAGAGCCATGAAAAAATCAGGGGTTTTATTGCTGGTTGATGGTGCTCATGCTCCGGGGCTTTTGGATATCCAGCTTGATAAAGATTTTTCTTCTTTAGATTTCTATACTGGTAATTTACATAAATGGTTTATGGGTCCCAAAGGAACAGCCTTTGGTTGGGTAAATAGAGATGCTCAGCATTTGATTAATCCTGTGTTTGGCTCTTGGTCAACAGAGCCTCAACCTCCTTATGGGATGAAAGAGTTTGCAGAGGCATCTAAGTTTGCAACTGATATGTTGTGGTCCCATTCATTGGCATTTAGTTCTTTTTCAGCTTTGAATACAGGATTTGATTTCTGGGAAAAATTTGGCAAAGACTTTATTTTTTCTGAAATAAAAAACAGAATGCTTTATCTTGAAGACAGCTTACAAAATCTGGGGATTTATCCCGTCATGAGTGTTCGTAAAAACGCTGCTATTTTAGCTTATAAAGCGTCTCTTTTTCCCAAGGCTCAATACCATGGTATTCAAATTAAATCGACCCCTGTACTGCAAGTAGGGCTTCCTAAACTTCCAGGGGATCAGCATATGAGGCTTTCACCCCATATACATAATTCACAACGTGAACTTGAAACTGCGGTCTCGATTCTTTCTGCTTTAGTATAAGCTTTCCAAAGAAGGTTCTTTCTTAGTTCCATGACCGAAAGAACCATTTAAGAAAATATGGGCTTTGCCAATCCAAGGCCCCAGTGTTTCATCTTTAGACAGCCAGATTCGCTCAAACTCGTTATATTTTAATTTAAGCTCTGTTCTCCCTCGCCCACTCCTTGCAAAACAGGACCTGACGGCAAGGAGAGATCTTATGTTAAGGCATGTTCCATTGAAAAGAGTGCTCGCTCTTGGGCTAATCACGCTCATGAGTAACTTTGCATGGGCCAAAGGGCCCATGTGTGAACATATTTTTGAAGATCCTCTTATTATTTCTACTAAAGTAGACTTCGGACTACGTGGTGTAAAAAATAAAGCAAAAACACCGGATGAATTGCTCAACTATGCTGCTATTAAAACAGACCTTTGGCAGACGCTTTCAAAGCTTGCCCCTAAGGATAGAGCACAAATTGAACACACACTTTCTGCTGTGGAGTTTTTCGATTATTCCCACATGGGAATAAAGCTTTTAAAAAACTTCCTTGAAGGTAAAAAAGAAAAAATTGATTTTTCAAATTTATATGATGCAGGGGAATCAACGACAGGAGCCCCCTTCATTTCATTTTTAAATGCGCGCGATAACTTTTTAAGAAAAGAAAAGCCAGAGGTAACTCCTGATTTATTATTAAAAATCCATTCTCGCATTATGGAAGGTGGAGTTGAAAACGTTTCATCAACTCAACTAGGTGTATGGAGAGATGGACATTGGATGGGTAATTCATCTGGAAATTACGCTATCCGAAAAGTTGAATTGGAAGCTATTGAAGCCAATCCCTATTTATCTTTTGAAAAACGTAATGATTATCCTCTTGATTATGACGGATATGCACCCGTAGTTAATAAAATTAAAATCTGGGGTCAATACAAAGACACTCGCTTGGCGGTAAAACCAGATCACTATTATGAAGGATTAATTCATTACCCACATGTTTTAACAAAGAAACAAGAGACGATTGATCTAATCAAAGAATCGCATCCATTAGTCTATAAAATGCTTATGGACTACCGAAAGACTGCAAAATACAGTGCGGAACCACACATAGAGCAAGCTTTTTCTAAAGCTCTTACAGAAGAACGTTTTGCTAGATTCAACAAAGAGCGCGAACTTATTGGTCCAGTAAAAATTGGAGTCAACGAAGCTCGCTATATTGACTTAGTTGCAGACTTCCAAAGAGACCTTGTAGCAATTCACCCTGTTTTAAATGGAAACGGCCGTACAACTCGCCTTTTCATGAACTATCTTTTAACGAAAGAAGGACTTCCTCCTGT
>JBHIVS010000287.1:0-3500 GCA_041987885.1 Pseudobdellovibrionaceae bacterium
GGGCATGATGCTGCTCTTTTTGCGTCGGCAGGTCATCATGTAACAGCCGTGGACATTTCACCCTCTGCGATCGCAAAGGCCAAAGAACTCTATGGACATTTATCGAATTTAACTTTCGTTGAAGCCGACTTATTTAAAATGATTCCCTCCAACAGAGAATCCTTTGACGTCATTTTTGAACACACCTGCTATTGTGCAATTGATCCAGAACGAAGATCCGAATTAGTAAAAGCATGGAATCAGTTTCTAGCTCCGGGTGGGCACATTATGGGTGTATTTTTCGCAATGGAAAAGCGCTCAGGACCTCCCTTTGGCGGAACTGAGTGGGAATTACGCCAGAGAATCATTAAAAATTATCACCCGATATTCTGGGGACGCCTACGAAACTCAGTGCCAAACAGAATGGGTAAAGAGTTTTTCGTCTACGCGCAAAAGAAGTGAGAATTTATGCATATCGAATTTACTCAAGCCGATGATAGCCACGTTAAAGATTTAGTAACCTTAGTAAATGGCGCCTATAGAGGCGAATCTGCCAAGGCTGGATGGACAACAGAAGCCCATCTTTTAGATGGCCAGAGAACAGATGTTTTTTTAATAAAACATATGATTAATAAAGAAGAATCCACAATTTTAATCGCCGAAGACGAAGATGCTGAACAGCTCGTTGGCTGCGTTCACTTAGAAAAGCAAGGAAACGACCTTCACTTAGGAATGCTTACTGTTCATCCCGAATACCAAAACAAAAAAATCGGAAAAATGTTGCTGTCCGAAGCCGAAGCTCTTGCAGAATTCTGGGAATGTAATAACATTGCTATTGAAGTAATTACTCTAAGAACTGAGTTGATCTCTTGGTACGAAAAGCGTGGATTCAAAAAGACAGGGGAAACAAAACCTTTCCCAATGAACGATCCCCGCTTTGGAATTCCCAAAGTTGAAAAACTTGAATTCTTAGTAATGAAGAAAAAGATTTAAAATATCGGAGCTCACGAGGAACTCCGATCACAAGGAGTTCTAATGCTTAAAAGGATTTTTGCACTCACTCACTTTGCTCTCATGACCGCTCTTAGCTTTTCAGCAAGTAGCGCTTCTTCAGAAATAAACTCGACTTCACAAACTTTAGAAAAACCTTCCCACTTAAATCTTGAATCTGACTTCACTGAAAAATCAAAGCTAGTAAATTTTGACTTTTCTTCTATTGTTTTCCCTAGCGACCTAGAAACCCATAAAACAATTGGAAACTGCACACAAAATGCATTGCCTCCGACCTTTGAAATTCTTGTCTGGAATGTTGAAAAGGGAAAACAAGGTTACGTCTGGTCAAATGATTTGGACTATTTTTTACTTACAAACGATATTGCATTGGTTCAAGAGGGTATGCTGGATCCTTTTATGACTGATGTTTTTAACAATCAAAAAAGCCACTGCTGGGATTTTGCCATTAGCTTTATTGAATCACAAAAACCTACGGGTGTTGTAACCGGCTCCGTCTACAAACCTTCCTATGCTTCTTTCTATAGAAGCCCATTCACAGAGCCTCTACTACACACGCCCAAAATGGCTGTTATCACTAAATACCCTCTGCAAAATTCAACAGAGGAACTCATGGTTGTAAACCTCCATGCTTTAAATTTTGTCGAAGATTCCTATCAAGAAGCGCAACTTATGGGCCTTGAACAAATCATGCAAAAACACACAGGTCCTTTAATTTTTGCAGGAGATTTCAACAGTTGGACAACCCGCCGTCAGATAGTCATGGCACGCATTACTAAAAATTTGGGATTAACCAAAACTACTTTCCCACGTGACACTAGAACATTTAAAATTGACTACATCTTCTATAGAGGCCTTAAATTAAAGCAAAGCCGCGTCCACATGGGCATTTCGTCGTCTGACCACAAACCCCTAACCGCGACATTTTCTACTCTCTAAACTGTTCTAAATTGTATTTATGCACTTCTAGAATTCCCATTATTCTAAAAGTGCATAATATCTTGATTCCTTTGTATTAAAATAAACTCAAATAATAGGACATATTTTTGTCATCAGGAGATGACGACTATGTCTTTGAAATCAGCACTCATAGCAGCTTTCGGGATTTTACTGGCTCCTATCGCCTATGCGGATCAAATGGGACCCAACGGAGATAAATTCTACGAAGAAGCTGCGCATTTTGAAAATGCCTGCCATTACACTCCGTGCAAGCGTGGCTATGATCATCAAATTACTTATAGCTATTCAGAAAATATCAACTCTATGGCAGCAAAAGATCTTTCTCGCTTAAAAGACATTGCCAGACTCCAAGCTGCTATTTGGGACCCTAGCTTCTTTGAAAAAAATCTTCATTTTGGACAAAGAGTCTTTTTATATGAAGTTCGTACTCTTTTGAAAAAAGGTCATATCATTGGCTACAAAATCAAGTACTCGCTGAAAGCGTGGGATTTAGATACTTGCCCTACACAAGCAATTCCTGAGTATCTTGAAAACTGCAAGTCAGGCAGAATCTCAGAAGGCAGTTATGTCTCTGCCGATTTTTTAACATACTTCAGCGACGAAGAAAGATCTGTCAGCTTTCGTTTTACGAACCCCGTAGAGTAAGATACATTCAGTCTCAATGGCTATAGTTATTGAGACCAACGAACTTACTCGCATATACAAAACCTATCAAAAACCTGAAGGTTTTGTTAATTCCGTCAAAGGCTTTTTCAATCGTCAGCACTCTGAACGAATTGCTTTAGATAAAACCACTTTAAAAATTGAATCAGGACAAATTATCGGCTTGGTCGGTGCCAATGGTGCTGGTAAAACAACTTTGCTGAAAATGCTCTCTGGCCTCGTCACTCCAACCTCTGGTGATGCTAATGTTCTAGGTTTTAAACCTTGGGAAAGAAAGAGTGAGTTCTTACGTCAAATCAGTATTCTTTTAGGACAAAAAAATCAATTGTGGTGGGACATCTCCCCTGCGGATTCTTATGCTCTCTTGGCGAAAATTTATGATCTTGATGATAAAGCCGCCAAACAAAGAGTTAAATATTTAACCGAACTTTTAAAATGTGATCATGTTCTGCATACACAACTACGCCGTCTAAGCTTAGGTGAGCGCATGAAGATGGAAATCATCGGAGCATTATTGCATGAACCGAAGGTTTTATTTTTAGATGAACCAACAATCGGCTTAGATATCGTCGCTCAAGAAACAATTCGTGAATTCTTAGATCAGTACGTAAAAGAAAAAGGCCCTACAGTCATTCTGACGTCGCACTATATGGATGATATTGCCAAGCTTGCAAAAAAATTACTGTTAATCAGTAAAGGAAATATCGTCTATCAAGGCTCTGTGAACGAATTCGTCTCTAAAGCCAATACTGATCTTGCAGAAAATGAAGAGGTTAATTTTGAAGAAGTCATTCGCCGCTTTTTGGAAGCGGAATCTCGCGTTCGCTAAATTAGCTATTCAATCTAACTTAGAATATCGCCTGAATTATTTCGTCGACTCTTTGGTT
>JBHIVS010000288.1:0-3480 GCA_041987885.1 Pseudobdellovibrionaceae bacterium
TTAGCTAGAAATTACCAACATCAGCCATGATAATTCTAATAATTCGACTATATGTATCACATTTCTCTTCATCTTTTTCTTAGAAATTCTTGAAAAAATACTCATTGGGTTGAAATACAGGCAACTCATAAACCATAGCACTAGTTGGCCACATACAAGCCAATAGAACAGATTATGCAGCAAAATGAATAACAGCTTCAATCGCATATTTTTCTAAAGTCAGTTCTAACAGAGATGTATCTCTAATGTCCCCATGAACAAACTCACACCCTGCTGGAATCGCATCCTTAGTTCCGGTCGTCAGATTGTCATAAATCACAACGCCATGACCGGCATTAAGCAGCGCTTGTGCCGTATGAGAACCAATATAACCTGCTCCACCAGTAACTAAAACCTTCATGAAGTTCCTCTCAAGATTCGTTCCTCATAACACCAAAAACTCAAGCCAAGGTCTATAAAAAACAGTCATTTCACTCAGAGGTAATTCGAGTTATTTTTTGCATCATGTTATTTAGGCTTGATGACGAACTCCCTCTACATGAGGTAATCTCGACTGGATTATCTGATCGCACTTTTAGTTGGAATTTTGGAGTTATTGAATGTCGAAAAATGTAGCAGAAAACAGGAAAATTCTTATCACCACGGCCCTTCCCTATGCCAATGGATATATCCATCTTGGCCACATGGTAGAATACCTTCAAGCTGATTTTTGGACAAGATTTCAAGAAATGCGTGGTAATGAGTGTTTGTATATCTGTGCGGATGACACCCATGGAACTCCAATCATGGTTAAAGCCCGTGAACAAAAAATTACTCCTGAACAGCTCATTGCAAAATCCTATGAAGAACACACTAAAGACTTCGCAGATTTTCAAATTAACTTTGCTCACTATGGATCTACAAATTCTTTAGAAAATAAAGAGTTGTGTGAATATTTCTATAAAAAATTCCAAGAAGGCCAACACACAGTCTCTAGAGCGATCCAACAACTTTACTGCGAACATGATAAAATGTTTTTGCCAGATCGCTTTGTTAAGGGCACCTGCCCAAAATGCGGAGCCAAAGAACAATATGGCGACTCTTGCGATGTCTGTGCATCAACTTATACACCAAGTGATCTTAAAGAAGTTCACTGTTCTCTTTGCGGCACTCCTCCAGTGCTAAAGGACTCTGAAAGTATTTTCTTTAAACTCAATGATTTCAAAGAATACCTGCGCGAGTGGATTCCAAAACATTCTTCTCCAGAAATTTCTAAAAAAATGCTGGAGTGGTTCAACGAAGACCTTAAGGATCTAGATATTTCCCGCGACGAGCCTTATTTCGGTTTTCCAATTCCAGGAACTAATAACAAAAAATTCTTTTACGTCTGGGTTGACGCACCGATGGGCTATATGTCGACAACAGCTCAATGGGCGAAAAATAATGGAAAAACCCTTGAACAAATTTGGCAAGATCCAAACCGTGAGATCTATCACTTCATCGGTAAAGACATTGCCAGATTCCATACAATCTTTTGGCCTGCCTTCTTAAAAGCAGCAAATTTCAGAACACCAAACCAAGTTTTCGTGCATGGACACTTAATGGTAAATGGCGAAAAGATGTCTAAATCCAAAGGCACTTTTATCGCAGCTAGAACTTATTTGAATCACTTAAATCCTGAATACCTTCGTTATTATTATGCGACGAAATTAAGTTCTTCTGTGGATGATATCGATCTCAACTTAGAGGACTTCACAAACCGTGTAAACTCAGAGCTTGTAGGTAAAATCACAAACCTTGGGTCCCGTGGCGGCCAAATGCTTAAGAAAAAAATGGATGGCATCATGAGCACCCCTGACACAGAGGGATCAAAACTCATTAAATCTGTGCAAGAGCGCGCAGAGGATATCGCTCGCCATTATGAGAACAGAGATTTTGCAAAGGCTGTCAACGAAATCAGATCTTTGGCTGATGATGCAAATAAATACTTTGATGACAAAGCTCCTTGGAAAACCCTTGAAGCTGATCCTGAGATGACAAAACAGGTTATCACGACAACTCTGAATGTTTTCAGATTACTGGCGATTTATCTAAAACCCGTCTTACCAAAGTATACAGAAAAAGTTGCCCAGCTATTTAATGAAACTGAGTACTCTTGGAAAGATCTTGAAACAGTTTTAATAAACAAACCTATCAATGACTATGAACATCTTGCGACCCGTGTAGAACCAGCAAAGGTGACAGCTATGATTGATGAGGGCAAAAAATTAAACGAAGAAATTCAAGCGCAAAAAGCAGCCAGTTCTACAGCGCCAAAGGCCGCTTTGAAAAAAGAAGAAAATCGTAGTGCCGAAAAACCTAGTGAGATTGAATTCACAGATTTCGAAAAAGTTGACCTTCGCATTGGACAAATTATCGAAGCTGAAGAAATCAAAGAGGCCGACAAACTTTTAAAATTAAAAGTCGACATTGGAAATGGCGAAGTTCGTCAGATCATCGCTGGAATCAAAGCCGCTTATTCTCCGGAAAAACTTTTGAACCGTAAAGTTTTAGTTTGTGTGAACTTAAAACCTCGCAAAATGAAATTTGGAATGTCTGAAGGAATGGTTTTAGCCGCTGGTGATGGTGGCAGTGATCTATTCGTCCTTTCGGCTGACGAAGGTGCTAAGGTTGGACAAAGAGTCAAATAATGCTAACTACAACTGATAAAAAATCCCTTGAAGAAATTCATAAGCTTTTTCTAAGTCTTGAAAAGACTTCGGGGGATTCTCAGTTTGAAAGTTCGTCATTACTTATTTTAAAAAAACTTATTTCTGAATTGATTCAATCAGAAAATTTAGATGTCGCCCGGCTTGCGAGCATCGAAAAACATCTTACCCCCACAATGACTGTAAAACATTTTGTGGCGTATATGTTACCCTTTGAAAGACTTTTAAATAAAAATCTGCAGGATGATGATTTTTTAGTTCTTACAAATGATAAAGATATCACTGCACAATCTAGACTGCCGCTGATTTGTGTGCTCGACAATATTCGCTCTGCCTTTAATGTGGGTTCGATCTTTAGAACAGCAGAATGCCTAGGGCTTGAATCTGTTTATCTCTGTGGCTATACGCCCTTGCCTGATCAGTGGAAATTAGCGAAAACCGCCATGGGAACTCAAGAGTATCAAGATTGGAAGGCTTTTCAAAAAACATCCGAAGCTTTGCAAAATTTAAAAGCACAGGGCTATAAACTGGTCGCCTTAGAAACATCAGAGGTAGCAACTGATTTATACTCCGACTTTGAACACACCCCCACGGCCTTTATACTTGGTAATGAACGTTTTGGCTTAGACCCAGAACTTTTAAAACTGGTTGATGAAATTCGAGTCATCCCTGTCCGTGGCAGAAAAAATTCTTTAAACGTAGGTGTCACCGCCGCCATTGCTGCCGCAGAATGGTCACGACAGTATCTATTAAATTCCAAAACAATGGAAAATAAATAAATGTCGTTGGAATC
>JBHIVS010000289.1:0-3475 GCA_041987885.1 Pseudobdellovibrionaceae bacterium
TCCGCAAAAGCCTTGATTGATCCTCTGCCCAAGGGTTTTTAAGTCCCGTCCTTGGTCCTGCATTATTAGTGTAAACTAATACTCAGGTACGTTCAGGAGTTTGAAATTCAGTAAATTATTGAAATTCGCGAATGATCTTAACTATCAAGAGGATAATCTCAAAAATCCGCTTAATAATTCTTAGAATCTGCCGAAATGATCTATGCTTGTAGTTCATTTCGACCTCCTTTCCGGATACTCGGACAGGAGGATCATCCAAAAGGTGGCTCTGCGGAAGCAGAATCACCTTTTGCATTTTTAAGACCTCTATTTTAATGACTTCCTAAATGTATGTAGAAATTATACTCAATCTCTCGGCTTGGGCATCGGCTAAACCCCATAGATTTTACTTAGAGCAAGCGCGGTTTTTAATTAAAATTTTCCTAGCAGATTTTGATGTCTTTTTGATAGAAAACCATCATGCAAAGAAAACTTAGCCATTATCTAACTCTCATTTTTGCGATTGCCCTTACTCTTGTTGCTACGGGCTCCCCTAGTTTTGGCTATACAGAACTTCAAAGTAATACCTCTCACCAGCTTACAGAAGCCCCCTCAGGTCTTTACAGCAAAATCCCAAATCGTCAGGCCTTCAAAGAACTTGAACCAAGAATTAGGGAACTCGCATTTCAGCTTATTAAGGCCAATACAGACACTTTAAAAAGAGTTTCGCTCCTACAAGGGGCTATTCAAGCTGAGTCCTTAAAAATTTCTCTACTTCACCTCGTCCCGAACTCTAATTACGTTGAAGTATCTATCTCCCAACCTGGTTCTCTGGATTATACCAATATTAGAACCAACGGAGAATTTGCATTTCTGGGCTCTAGTTATGCCTATCGTGAAAATAACAAAGCCTACACCTATAAAGCCGTAGGTTTTATAAATGGTAATATTCAAAGTTTTAGCCAAACAGAATTAATTATTTCAACTCTTCCCGACGTTATTATTTTATCTAGAGTTATGAGTGAACAAGAAAGACAACAATGGATTCAAGGTATTCCCTACAGAAGTAATACCTTTGGGGCGAAAGTTCATTTTGGTCCGAACTATTTCAGATTTAATAATCAAGAACCTTATATCGTACAGATCAGTAAAAATGATCTCTTAGAGTTTCTTGAGAAAAATGAATTAGAAATTAACACCTATGAACCCCTCTTTGAAAATGAATTAAAATTCACAGAGCTGGGTCTAGAATTCGAATACGTCTTTGTCGGTGAAAATGCTATAATAAAACTTATGCATCTCATTCAACAGCAGCTAGCACATTTATAGTCTAATTGACTTCAGATACAGAGCTAATCAGTAATTGGGTTTCTAGTGCTCGAATTTTTAGATAGTCACTTTGAACATCTTGATCAGGGCCGGCTAAGGCTATAATTCCAAAATTTGTTAAGTAGTCTATTGTAGCGGGAACAATATTTCCATTTTGATACCAAAGATGCATTTGTTGAAAAGTCTTTAATTTTTTAGCTTCTTCAAATATTTCTACATTTTTTAGAGTGCCACTGTTCATAGCTCTTAAAAAAACAGGACGAACTTTGGTTCGCACCTGATAGATCGGTCCTTTCACAGCCCCCTCTACAATCATCTCAACAGTTTTCATAGCTTGATTGGAACCGGAAGCCAACAAAGAAAACTTTTGAACGGGGCCTCCACACATTCTAGGTGAGGTTTCTATTAAGCGAGGTCCTTGGGCTGTTAATATTACTTCTGTATGAGAAGCTCCCCATCGAACCCCAGTCTCTGTCAGCACACTTTTAACATAGGTCCAAATATCTAAAAATTCAGTTTCATCATATGGTATTAATTCGACATAATCGTACACAGTTTGGCGCTGATTAAAGTCTATTTTTTGATATCTAAGAATATGACTTAAGAAATGTTCTCCGTCGACAGATACCGTTCCGATTGCATATTCTTGTCCGCGAGCAAGTTCCTGCAAAACAACGTCTTCATTTTTTTTGCCCGTAATAAAAGAAACAGATTCCAAGACATTTTTAAAGTCGGATTTCCAATCCCCATCCCTACGACAGTGTAACACCCAAGAACTTCCTGCTGAGATAGGTGGTTTGATAATAAACTCTGCAAAGCTGTCCCCTTGTTGATGAAGCCATGCTTCTGCTTCAGAGACATCCTTCGTACAGAAGCTTTTTAAAAAAGGCAGGTCACTTTTTTCTAACAGTTCTTGAACCTGAAATTTATGAGTTGGTAAAAAACCTTGAGGAGGCTCGTTTCGATATCTTAAATTCAGTTTTTCTGACAGCTCTTGAGCTAAAAAAACTCCATTTTCAGTACCGGCAATAACTGCCATCGGATCGAAGGCGCGAATTTTTTCTAATAAATCTTGATCTTCGAGTATTATTTCATCAAACCACTGCGGGTTGATCGTGCCACCCTGTTCTTTTTTGGTAGAGGCCGAACTCAATTGTATAGCTATACATCTTACTCCACGCTCTTTAAAAAGAGGTGCGAATTCTTCGCCCGAAGACCTAGGATCAACGATAACAATAGTTTTACGAGCACTTTCCATGGAGCAACCTCTATCTATATTTCAAAAACAAAATCTCTTGGAATTTCTAAGACAGTTCTTTTTCTATATAAGAATCAGGACGAACTAATAAAATCTTGTCTTTATAATTTTCTAATTCAGGCATTTCATACAGTGTTTTTTCTGTTAATTTGATGTCGAATATTTTTGTGTTGCTTGGTAATTCGCCTGAATACTTTTTTGAGGTGAAATTTAAAAGACTATAGCCTTTGTAATCTAATTCTGAATACAAATCTGTTTCAACCCCGTCAGAAGAAAATTTAAAATCGAAAACTCTTTTACCGACGAATCCATTACCAGAATACTCAATCCCCATCCCCGTAATATTTCCAGAGTAACGTTCGATTTTACTGAGATACTCCTCGGCGTGCTGTCGTCCCTCTGAATATTTCGTCGTGCGCACCAAATCGCCAGAGGAATCAATAACAGTTTGGGCCACCGTTCTTCGTTCAAGATCATAGCTATTTAAGAGCTGTGAATTTTGCACAGAATCGATAGAAGTATTCTTGCTGAGAGCAATTTTCCAAATAAGATTAAAGGCATCAGCTAAGCCTGTATTTAGACCCTGACCACCATTGACTGAATGAATATGTCCAGCATCCCCTAGCAAAAAAACTTTATTTAAATAGGAAAATGTTCCTGCCACTGATTCCTTGACATTAAACTCAGAAAACCACACAACTTCTTTAATTTGAATTTTATGAGGCGCACTTACGCGATTAATACGCGCCAAGGCTTCTTCCAGATCTAATTTTTCACCGACTTCTTTACGAATATAAAAACGATCTAGATTATTCTCTCTAGGAATCCAAGCTATGTCGGCGGTCTCGCCTTGAAAAACTGTGATTTCTGCGCCACGAGGAAAGTCATGTTCAAAAGTACCGTCCAAGA
>JBHIVS010000290.1:0-3440 GCA_041987885.1 Pseudobdellovibrionaceae bacterium
CCCAAGCAGCTGTTGTTCCTAAAGAGAAGAAGCTAAAGAGGAATGAGAGGATAAGCTTCATAGATTTACCTCGTCGGTCATTTTGAAATTAATCGAACTTGTTGGATTAAAATAATATCCTTTGCGATCGCGCAAAACATACTTTGGAGATTCTAAATCAGGCTCTAAAAGAGTTCTTAATCTTTTTATGGAAACATAAATTAAGTTGTCATGTAGAGTTGGATCATATTTTTGGTGCCAGATGTATTTAACTAAATCTGATTTTGAAAAACGATGGCCTGGATTTTTTAAGAACATCAATGCCAGATCATACAAAATATGCTGATTTTTAAAATCAATAGCACCTTTGTTTTTTTCAACCATTAGATGAGATTTTTCATCGACTTGGAAATCAAAGGTCAAGGCACTGATTTTAATATCTTCAGGGCATAGGTTTTTAATTTGTTCGTGCAGGCGAGGTGTTTGTTCTGCAGAGGTTCCTTTGAGAGCTAAATTTGCATATAAGCGGTATTGTTCCATACTGCCTTGAGCTTTATAAACTCTTGCTATCTGAGCTATGATACTGGAAATAATAAGTAGATAGCCATGCAGTTTTGCATTTTCATAAGCTTTCCACAAAGTATCTAAAGCTTCATTGTATTGAGATAAATGAGTTAATAAATAACCCTTTAGGACTTGTGCGGTGATAAGTGTTTCTGGATTTTCAATTCCATCACTGATCAACGTTAGTTTTTCTAATTGAGAAAGAGCTTTATTGTAAGTCTCAGGACGCTGACACAATGAAAGAGTTTTAATAACCAAGGCTCTTGCCAAGGTATTAAGGTCTTGAAGACGAGTCGCTTTATGGATGGCACTTTCTAAGTAACCATTACTTTCATCAATTTTTCCTTGGGCCAAGAGCCACGATGCAATCAATGTCTCTGCTTGCGCTTGTATTTTTTCAGACGAACCTTTTTGAAGTAGAGAGCAGGTTTGATCCATAACACTCGCTGCGGCTTCAATTTCATTAAGTTCTTGGCAACTTTGAAAGTGTAGTCGTGCAGCTTCAAGCCAATTTTCCGGATCGTGTTCTTTGGAGATTAAATAAAGACCCTCTTGAGCAATAGCGCGCGCTTCAAAAGGATCACCCTTTCGAAGTGTTAATCGTGCTATCGTTAGATTGTTCTTTATTTCAGAACTCACTTATAAATGCTCCAGCGTCTTTTCTCATCACCACTCAATTCGTCCATGAGGAGTTCTTCACCCTCATCTTCGTCAGGAAGTGGCATATGTTTAATTTTCTCAAACACCACAAGTCTGCGCTCGTGGGGAGTATTCGGAAGAGAATAAGCTGTATCTTGTACGAGCTTGTAGTATTCACTCCAATTTTCTTTGGCGGCTTTGATTTCAGGATCTACTCCTGGGCCTTTCATAAAGAAAACTTTGCCACCTATTTGCAGGCAGCTCATCACATTCGTCAAGGTATTACTCACATCTTCAACAGCTCTTGTAATGGCCCCATTGATGGGATAGACGCAATGCTTATTTATATTGCGGCCAAGTATATCAAGATTGTTTAGATTCATTTCCGTTCTGACATGTTTTAAAAACTCAACACGTCTTTGGACTCCTTCACCTAGCAATATTTTTTCCTCAGGATACATGATCTTAAGAGGAATGCCTGGAAACCCTGGTCCGGTTCCCACGTCTAACAGAGGAAATTGCAGCTCAGTGAGACTTGTAATGTAGATACTGTCGATAAAGTGTTTAATGGCAATATCCCGCAGTTTGAGCAGGCGAGTGAAGTTTTCTTTTTCTTGGTTCAGCATTAGAAGTCGATAAAAATGTGCTAACTGCATGCGTTGCTGATGAGAAACAAGTTTGAAATCGTGATTTCTAAAGACATCGGCTAAACGATCATTTGCTTCGTTGATGTCGTAGATTGTTTCTGGCTTTTTGTGGCGGCCCATTTGCTGGGAGGTGTTTGTAGAGGCCTCTCCAGCTCCTTTATGACGCAGCTCTTGCTGGCGTTTTTCTTGGCGCGCTTTATAGGGACTATAGTTGGTTTTATTTTTATGAGCCATAAGATCGGAGCAAGATAGGGCTAAAGCACTAAAACCTCAAGAAAATTTTGCGGTGTGTGTAAAAGCTAAATGCTTGAAAATACGTACCTCTGGGGCGATATTTAGAGCCTATGTCGACATCAAAACTAGAATCCATAAAACAAGCAGCTCTGACGGCCTTTAAAGCGGCTGGCAGCTCTAAAGATCTCTATGACCTCAAAGTTCAGTATTTAGGGAAAAGTGGTTCCCTGACTGAAATCATGAAGGAAATGGCTACTTTACCCAAAGAAGAAAAACCTCTTTTTGGTAAATTAGTTAATGAAGTAAAGCAGCAACTAGAGGCCGCATATTCTGAAGCAGAACAAAATCTTAAAAAGCAGGAAATTTCCGCAAAGATGTCTGCTGAAGAAATCGATATGACTTTGCCTGCCTTTGCAAAAAACAAAGGGACTCAGCATCCAGTTCATATTGTGACGGATGAAATTTTTACGATCATGGCTCGCTTGGGTTATAGCATTCGTACCGGTCCACAAATTGAAAAAGACTATTATAATTTTGAAGCCTTAAATATCCCTGCGGATCATCCTGCCAGAGATATGCAAGATACTTTCTTTATTGATAAGACCCATGTTCTAAGAACTCATACTTCTCCGATTCAAATACACTCTCTGGAAGAAGAAAAACTGCCTCTAAGAGTTATTGGAACAGGTCCTGTTTTCCGTTGTGATAGTGATATTTCTCATCTGCCAAATTTTCATCAAATTGAAGCATTGTGTGTTGATGAAAAAGTTTCGATGGCGGACTTAAAGGGAACTATTAGTTTCTTTGTGCGCGAATTTTTTGGCCCAGGTTTGAAAACTCGTTTCCGTCCTAGCTTTTTTCCCTTCACGGAGCCCTCTGCAGAAGTAGATTGTTCTTGCCCAATTTGTAAGGGTAAAGGCTGTAGCTTGTGCAAACAATCTGGTTGGATTGAGATTGGTGGTTGCGGATTGGTAAATCCTAAGGTTTTCCAAGCTGCAAAAATTGAATATCCAAAATGGCAAGGTTTTGCCTTTGGATTTGGTATCGAGAGAATGGCCATTATTAAATATGGCATCGATGATATTCGTTTGTTCCCTGAAAATGACGTAAGATTCTTAAGGCAGTTTGTAAAATGAAAATTAGTTTAAAATGGCTCCAAGATTATGTTGATGTGACTGAGTTTTTCCAAAAGCCAGAAGAACTTGCTGAGGCTTTAACTCGTGCTGGGTTAGAAGTTGAAGAAATCACAAATCGTGCAAAAGATTTTAACCATGTCGTGATTGGACATATCCTTGAAAAAGGAAAACATCCAAATGCGGATAAGTTGTCTCTTTGTCGTGTATCTACGGGCGAGGGAGTTGTACATCAAATCGTTTG
>JBHIVS010000291.1:0-3430 GCA_041987885.1 Pseudobdellovibrionaceae bacterium
TCAGTCATCGCTTGATAAGCATTAAGTATGATATTCAGAAAAGCTTGTTTTAATTTATCTCTGCGCCCTAAGATCATCAAGTTCGAGGAATATTCGCGAACTTGTTTAATATCAGCACGAACCTGAGCATTCACCGTCATCGAATCCATAACTTCATTTAATAACGAAGACAAATCCACGGGGTCCGTCGGAGGCACTTCTGGACGGGCATATTCTAAAAACTCGGTAATCAAATTATTCAAACGATCAATTTCTCTTAAAACGATTTTCATCAACCGCTTGTCGTCATCATTATTTACAGTCTGACTTAAAAGCTCAATGCTACCACTAATGCCCGCTAGAGGATTTCTAATTTCATGGGCAATCCCTGCCGCTAAGCCACCAACAACAGCAAGTTTTTCATTTTGACGAGAAGAGTACTCTAATTCGCGAATCTTAGTTAAATCGTCGAATAAAGCGATAGATAAGGGCGCCCCGAGTTCAGGGCTAAACACTTTAGACAAAGTCATACCTAGAACTTTAACAGGAGTACCTTCACCTTGATAATATTTAAGATCACCTTTAAATAGGCCTTCATTTCTTTTCGTCTCTGGAAAAATAGAAAACCAATTTTTAGTTTCTAAATTGTCCAATCCTAAAATATCAGATGCCGACTTATTACAACGAATAACTTCCCCATCATGAGTGAAAGAAACCATCCCAGAAGGAATATTGTCGATCAAAACTTCATTAAACTCTTTGGCTGACTTTAGATTTTGCCCTGTTTTTGTCAACTCACTGCCAACATCCTGCAAAAGCTCACTCAAGTAACCAGAAAGCCCAGCTACCGCAAAAAAGGCAATATTATTTAGCGCAATAAGGAAAAAGAAGTTTAACGCCTTCATTTCAGGAGAAAACATCGCCGCCAAACTAAAAAATATACTTGTAAACAGAGCTAGTGCTAATGCTCCGATACTTCGAGTGGCCATCCCCGCTAACAATATATTTACAAGATGTAACACAACGAAAACAGATTGATTAATGCCAGATACATATATCAACGATGACAAAATCAAAGAATCAACTACAAAACTCGTAAACAGCAACGTCGGATTTTTAGTAACCTTGTCCCAATTCGCAAACCAAAGAATATGACAAAACAGACCTAAAATTAAAAGTCCATAGACAGATCCCAGTACTTGCCAATTTGAAAAACCAATTTGAAATAAACTAGAGGCTGCATTGATCAACAAGACCAATACATAGAGACTGACTCGAAGCACTTCGATCATCAGTCCCTGTTTTTGATTATTCTGAAGTACGTAACTTATTCTCATTATTTACCGACAACATCCGCCATACCAAAGATCGGAAGATACATGGCAATAACTAGTACCGCAATAATACCACCCAAAACGACCATCAAAATCGGCTCCAACAAAGAAGTCATGGCTTTTACCGCCGTCTCAACTTCATCTTCATAAAAATCTGCAATTTTACCCAACATGATATCCATAGAACCTGATTGCTCACCAATTGAAATCATCTGCACAACCATTTGAGGAAAATCTTTTTCCATCGTCAAAGGTTGGGAAAATGGTTTACCAATAGTCACTGACTTTTTACATCTCATCAAAGCTTCTTCGATTACATAGTTTCCAGAAGTTCTGGCAGAAATTTCAATAGCTTCAATCAACCCAACACCAGAGGCCAAAAGTGTCGAAAGAGTTCGAGTCATACGTGCAATAGATGAACGCAAAATTACATCACCAAAAACAGGAGCGCGAATTGCGAATTTATCAAAAATCTTTTTTCCTTCATCAGTCTGAATCCATTTCACAAATAAAAAAGGTCCTCCAATGGCGGCACCAATATAAATATACCAGTTCTGAATTAAAGAATTACTCAATGCAACTACGGCCATTGTCAAAGCAGGAGGCTCTGCACCCGAAGACGAAAAGAATTCCATAAACTTAGGAAGGATAAACACTAAAATACCTGCAATAACCATCATCGAAACTACGATAATAACTGCGGGATATACTAAGGCACCTTTAATCTGTCCTTTAATTTTTTCTGACTTTTCCATATACATAGCCAAACGATGTAAAATTCCATCTAAAATACCGGCTTCTTCGCCCGCTTGAATCATATTCACATAAAGTTTATCAAAGACAGTTGGATTCATAGCCATGGCTTCGGCTAAACGACGACCCTGTTCAATTTGATTTTTTACATTTATAGTAGCTGTTTTTAAAATACCTCGCTGAGCACCATCTGCCAAAATCCGCAAAGCATCCACCACTGGGATACCAGCATTAATCAAAGTCGCAAACTGACGAGTGAAGATTTGCAATTCCTTGCTATTTACCCTAGGAGCAAACATAGAAGGAGCAGCCCCTTTTGGACGAGCCGTCGCAGAACCACGAATAGGATTCAACTCAACAACAATCATTTGCTGAGCGCGTAGACGCACCATTGCTTCGGCTTGATTACTAGCCTCGATTTCTCCTGTAGAAAAAGCCCCTGCTGATGTTTTCGCTTTGTAGGCAAACTTTGGCATCTACTACACTCCCACTTTCTTCAAAAGCTGATCTAATAAATCTGGATAACGAGATACCTCAAAAGCCGTTTTAAGATCAATTTTTCGACGAATTAAATTTTGCAACAAAGATTGATTCAAAGTTAAAATCCCGCTGTTTTCAGGAGAAGAGGTCAGGACATTATCCAATTCATTAAAATTATTCTCTTCAATATATTTTCTAACTTCGGGACGACTTGGCAGCATCTCAAATGCTAAGACCTTTTCTGAGTTTAGACCAGACATTGCATATTGCCCCACCATTAAATGCATGATTTCAGCAATACGAGAAACTCCCTGTGAGCCAAAGTTTTTATACATTACCGAAATGCTTCGACGAAGTGCATTTAACACCGAAGGGGCACGCATAGAGTAAATGACACTATATCCCTGCTCTGCCAAAGACAGAGCTTCCAGAATTTTTTCATCATCCATGAATCCGTCAAATACAACCAACTGAACACCGCTTAAAAAAACCTGTTTTTCTTCAGATGAAGCAAAGGTTCCGCTGTGATAAACGAAACTTGCCTTTTCTTCTTTTAATTGTGGAAATGGATTTCTTGAGAAGATTGCCGCGGTAAAACTTTTATCGGAACTAAGACGTTGTAAAATTTTATGCAAAGCCCACGTTTGAGTTGTATCTCCAATACCTGCGATAAGCGATAAACCTCTTAAGCGTCCCAAGTTTTCTAATAGCAAAGGTGGAAAGTGAAGTTCTTTATTAACACCTTCTAAATCTAAATTCAAAACTGCCTTCATCGTGCGATTATCTTGAAATAAGCTATAGCCGATTCGAACTTCGTTAAAAGCTGTTTCACCTACTAGAGATTTTGATTTATCTAGTTCATTCTTTTGTCCATTAGACAAAAA
>JBHIVS010000292.1:0-3407 GCA_041987885.1 Pseudobdellovibrionaceae bacterium
TATCTCTCCACCTAAAGCTTCGATGACTTGAGGAACATAATCCTTTTCCCCCACTGAAACACCGCCTGTTGTAATCAATAAATCCACATCTGCCACTCTTTCACGAATGATCTCAGCAATCTCTTTAGGATCATCTGAGCAATGCTCTTTGAAAATTATTTGACTGCCACTAGATTGAATAAACGAAGCTAGCGTATATAGATTGCTGTCATAGATTTTGCCTGAAGTGAGCGTTGCCCCTAAAGAAACTAACTCACTACCAGTCGCTAAAATTCCGACTTTCATTGGCGCTAAGACCTGAATCATTTCAATTCCTTGAGCTGCTAAGATACCAACTACACGGCTATTGATCAACTGATATTTTGAAAAAAGCTTTTGTTCAAGACCCACATCTTCTCCTACAACACCATAATTACGCCCCGCTTTGATTTCTCGGTAGATTTTGACCTCTGTTTGGCCATAATCAGTCCATTCTTGTTTGATCACCGCATTAAAAGGGGCTGGAATCGGTGCTCCTGTCATGATTCTAACGGCAGAACCAGATTCATTTACACTATCTGGTTCTGAATCTCCAGCAAAAATCGAGTTGCTAACTTTTAAACAAATTGGCGTTTCTACACTTGCGCCTTGTGTTTCTTCAGCAATAACAGCATAACCATCCATGCCAGCTCTAGGAAAATGTGGTACAGCGATTTTAGCAAAGATATCTTCTGCGCAGACTCGTCCAACTGCTTCTAAAATAGAAACATACTCCACTGCTTTTTGCTGAGCGAAAACTTGATTAATTTTTATTCTTGCTGCTTCGACTTCAATCATTGAAACAACTCCCTTTTACCTGACAGGTGTAATAGCAACAGCACAGACCTTATATTCAGGAATGATTGCGATATCATCAAATTCAGCATTGGTCAATTCATTAACGTTTCCATCTGGAAAATGGAAGGTCATAAAGACTTCTTGTGGAAAAACGCGGTTTCCAACAGCCGCATAGGTTTCGATTGTTCCCCTTCTGGATTTAACGTTGACTTTATCGCCTTCTTTGATACCCAAACGCTTAGCATCCACTGTGTTGATTTCAATATAGGAACGGTTTGCAAGCTGATTGATCCCTTCTGTTCGCCCTGTCATTGCCCGGGTGTTGTAATGGTAAAGCATCCGACCTGTCGACATTAGATAAGGGTAACGTTCATCAGGTAGTTCTCTAGATTTCTTATAGGGAATTGCCATAAATAACCCCTTGCCTCGGGTAAATTCACCAACATGCATGATGGGTGTACCTGGATCATCCAGTGTGCGACAAGGCCACTGCAGACCACCCGTTGCTTCTAATCGGTCATAGTTGATTCCGCCAAAAGTTGGCGTAACACTGGCAATTTCATCCATGATTTCTTTAGCCGAGTCATAATGGCTTGGGTAGCCAAGTCGGGTCATCACATCGCAGAAAATCGCATAATCTTCTCTCGCTTCCCCTTTCGGTTCAACTGCTTTCCGCACTCGTTGAACACGTCTTTCAGTATTCGTGAATGTTCCATCTTTTTCAGCATAACTAATTCCGGGAAGCACCACATCTGCGTACGCCGCCGTTTCCGTCATAAATAATTCTTGGACAACAAAAAATTCTAAATTCTCTAGTGCTTTTCGCACATGATTGGTATCAGGATCGGTTACGATTGGATCTTCGCCAAAAATATACAAGCCTTTGATCTTTCCTTCTGTCGCAGCCGGTAAGACTTGGGTCGAGGTCAGCCCAACATTTTTATTTAAGTTAACGCCCCATGCTTTTTCAAATTTCGCCATTACTTCTGGATTGGCAACTTTTTGATATCCTGGAAAATCATACGGCATGCACCCCATATCACAGGCTCCTTGAACATTATTTTGTCCCCGTAAAGGATTAACGCCACAACCTGGCTTCCCGATTTTCCCAACGAGCATTGCCATATTCGACATGCTCATAACACCTTCAGTTCCAGTAGAGTGTTCAGTTACACCTAAACAATAAATGATCGGCGCTTTTTCTGCTTTCGCATATAATCTAGCCGCTTTGATCAAGTCATCTGCTTCGATATGACAAATTTCTGCCACTTTTTCAGGCGTATACTCAGCGACAAGTTGTTCCAGCGCTTCAAAGCCTTCTGTCTTTTCTTTGATAAAGGCCTGATCAGCCAGACCTTCTTTTAAGATTACATGCATCATACCATTGGCGAAAGCTACATTGGTTCCAGCTTGGATTTGTAAATGAAGTTCACAATTTTTGACTAAATCGATTTTACGAGGATCGACTACGATCACTTTTGCTCCGCGCTGCATTGCCTGACGAATTTGTGAACCAATCACTGGATGAGCTTCTTCAGGATTAGAGCCAACGAGTAAAATCACCTCAACATCTGTCGTAATATCTGCAATTGGATTGGTCATTGCACCGGATCCCAACGTGTGGGCTAGTCCATGGACAGAAGCAGAGTGACAAACACGGGCACAATTATCCACATTATTCGTACCGAAAGCCGCCCGCATCATTTTTTGGAAAACATAATTATCTTCGTTGATCGACCGTGAACACGAAAAACCAGCTAAAGAATCTGGACCATGATCGGCCTTCAACTGATTAAATTTGTCCGCAACTAAACTCAATGCTTCATCCCAGGTTGCTGGTTCAAAAACACCATTACGTTTAATCAGCGGCTCCGTTAAACGATCACCAGAACCTACAAATTTATACGAAGCAAACTTGCCTTTCACACATAAAAGATTTTTATTTGCAGCGCCATTGATTGGTTCAACTCCAACTAATTTATTTCCTTTCACCACAAGATTCATTTGGCAACCAGTCCCACAATGCGGACAAGTAGTCGGAATTTTTTTTGTCTCCCACTCCCGATAAGTTTTATGATCTTTACTCACTAAGGCACCTGTTGGGCACACTGAAACGCAATTTCCACAAGACTCACAAAGTGACTGATCAAAAGCAGCCCCGTAACTAGGGGTCATTTTCGTATCAAAACCACGATTAGCAATACTAATGACATCTCGTCCTTGGCGCAACTGACAGACCTTAGAACAACGCCTACACATAATACACTTTTCTGGATCATAATCAAAAAATGGATTACTCGTATCTTCTTGATGACAAGGCATTCGTTTCCCCTCTGTGAAGCTGGTATCATCGATGCCATAATCCAAACAATAATCTTGTAACTTACAGTCCCCATTTTTCCCACAAGAAAAACAGTCTAATTTATGATTACTCAACAACAGATCTAAAACAAAGCGACGGGAATCGTTAACTCTTGGAGAGTTTGTGTGAACCACCATGCCATCTTGGCAATGAGCCGTACAAGCAGTTGTCAAGCCACCTTTTCGGCCCCCCTCGACTTCAATTGTACACATCCGACATGAACCATCTG
>JBHIVS010000293.1:0-3380 GCA_041987885.1 Pseudobdellovibrionaceae bacterium
TGGATTTCAGCATCGACGTTTGCATAGAAAATTAGATTTGGTGATATTGGACTCTACAGAATCTGTGGCAAATTATCAATGTTTACCAGAAGGTCGAGCGAGAGAGCCTTTATCTTCACTTCAGAGAGCTGATGCTTTGATATTGTCGAAGTATAATTTATCGGTTCGTAACGTTGAAAAAGATTTATCATTAAGTAACTTTGATAAGCCTTTGTTTTATTTTGTAACTTTGATTTCTCAGTTTTTAGAGATTCAAACCAAAAAAGCACAGGGATTAGATTTTATTAAAGGCAAAAGAGTTCTTTTAATTAGTGCTATTGCTCGTCCTGAAATTTTTGAAAATATGTGTGTGGAGTTGGGCGCAATAGTCGTCGATCATTTAAGTTTTAGAGATCATCATGACTATCGATCTAAAGATATTCACAAAATAAACAATACGGCAAAGTTGGCAGCTGCGGATGTTATCTTAACAACTGAAAAAGACGGGGTTAAGTTACAGCGTTACGGAAATGACTTTGAAAAACCAGTTTATTTAGTTCAGCTCGAGGTTGGAGAGCAAGTCAAAGGGGGGAGCCTCTATGAATATATTCTTGAAAATATTCGTTAAAATAATGGTTTTGATAAGTTCAATCTTACCTCGTCCTATTTTACGTAAAATGGGCAGTTGGGTTGGATTTTTGTGGTTTGATGTTTTTGGTTTTAGAAAAGATGTTATTTTTTCTAATTTGGATATCGCATTCCCTAATATGCCTTCCTATGAAAAATATAAAATCGGTAGAGAGTCCGTTTATCAACTAGGTTATAATTTTTCAGAGTTTTTCGTAATTCCCTCATTGGATCAAAAGTGGATTGATAAAAATGCCGTAGTTCATGGCTGGGAAAATGTTCAAACTGCCCAAGCACAGGGAAAAGGGATTTTTTTTCTGACTTTGCACGTGGGTAACGGCGATCTTGGGGCCAATGTCGTTGTTATGAAGGGGCAGCCTTTAAAAATTATTACGAAGGTATTCAAAACTAAATGGTTTAATGACTTGTGGTTTTCAGTTCGTGGAGCCAAAGGCGTTCAGTATATAGATGCCCATAGTCCGAATAATGCTTTTGAAATTTTAAAGGCCTTAAAGAAAAATGAAGGTGTCGTATTTGTACTTGATCAATACATGGGTCCTCCCTATGGAATCAAGACCAAGTTTTTTGGGAAAGACACCGGTACGGCTTATGGATTGGCATTGTTTGTTCAAAAATCGAAAGCTCCTGTATTGCCAATTTACACCTACCAAGGTCCTGATGGGAAAATTCACATAGTTATTGAGCCTCCAGTAGACATTCAGGACTGCCTTGGTGAAGATAAAGATGAGACTATTTTAAATCTCACACAGCGTTTTTGTGAGAAAACGGAAGAGATCATCAGAAAGCATCCAGAACAGTGGATGTGGGTTCATAGACGTTGGAAGGAATTTCGGTGAAGTCGTTTAAATTATTTTTACTTCCCCCAAGTGTATTTTTGTTGGCGAGCTGTTCGAGTGTTTTAAAATATGAAAACTCGGAAAAACTTAAAACCAATAAAGAGTTTGAAACGGCGGTAAAAATTGAAAAGCCACCGGTCGTCGAAGAGACAGATAGCGCTGCAGATTCTTCTGCGGTATCTGGAGACTCGGCAAAGACGGAATCCACAGCGACGAAAGCAAAGGCCACAGATATTACTAAGGCTCCTGTTAAAGCTAGTACGGCAAAGTCTGTCCCAAAACCCTCTGTAAAGTCCCCTGAAAAAGCGCAAATAAAGAATCCAGAATCTACTGGATCTGTGAAAACAACTGCTATTGAAAAGTCAGTAAAAACGGCATCCACCGATAAATCAAACGCTGCAAAGCCTGTGGCCACTGGTTCTACAAAGGTTACTGAGGTTTCGAATTTACGCCGTCAGCCAGAGATTGAAGACTCTGTAGGATTTAATGGTCGAAGACCTATTGTAGATCCTTTTCAAGTAGGTGAAGTTGTTGTTCATGATGTGAATTACTTCAAAGTTTCCGCAGGTGAACTTAGAATGAAAGTTGAACCATTTGCGACTGTCAATGGTCGTAAATCGTATTCTTTCGCTGTGGAAATTAAATCAAAATCATTATTTGATACTTTTTATAGTGTAGATGATCGTGCCGAAACTTTTGTAGATTATGAGGATTTAATCCCTAGAGCATTTCAACTGCATGTCAAAGAGTCTGGGCAATTACGTGAAGCAAAAATGGCTTTTGATGTGAACAAAGGAACTGCGACTTTTTGGGAAAAGAAAGTAACTAAAAAAGACGGAGAAGAAGAAAAGAAATTTACATGGGATATTCTACCGTATTCTCAAAATGTATATTCTGCGATTTTTTATCTTCGTAATTTTACATGGGAAGTCGGTAAAGAGCATGCTTTCCGAGTCGCTAATGACAAAGATAATATGATTTTTAGCGGTAAGGCTGTTCGTAAGGAAGTTCTTAAAACAAAAGCAGGTACCTTTAATACAATAGTCATTAAGCCCAATATTACTCTGAAGGGAAAATTCAAACCTATCGGAGATAATTATGTGTGGATCACCGATGACGATCGTAAGTACATTGTACGGATTGAGTCCAAAATTAAAATTGGAACTTTAGTTTCAGAAGTCGTAGAAATAAAGCCAGGTAAAGCAAATTAACTAAGAGAGGTGAGATGGAAGTCTCACCTCTTTTAGCGCATATAATCTACGATAACAACTCCCTCTCTTCCGTCATTAGGGTGTTTTATCATTATTTGATAACTATGTATGGCATCGGCTGTTGCTGGATCATAAGAACAGTTTGCATCTTGGCAGGGAGGATAGCTGTTGCCTATTTCAGGAGCTTGTTTGCCGTCACTCATGACTCTACTTCCCCAGGCAACGTCGTCGCCACCGCTTCCATAACCTAAAGGTGTGCGTCCTCCTGAGTATACTCCTGATGTTACTGTTGGATGTTGGTAAGTAATACTTCCAGGGTTTCCTATTCCATAGTTATTATTTCCACACTTTCCTGGCGCTCCTATATTTGTGTCCCCCTCTCCAGGAGAGCCGATTTTTTTCGGAGTTGAAGGAAAACAAGTATATCCTGATTCAAATCCTTGTAGGTAAAAGATAATTGATTAGGACGACTTTACTGTTTTCAATAAAGTTGATAATTACCAAGTAAATTAACAAGTTGTGAGTATGATGTAGCCATTATTTCAATAAGAAATTAATGAAATTAAAGATTAGGAGAATGTAAAAAATCTGTAAAATTTTAAAAATTTAGGGGGAACGACAACAAGGCTTACAGTACTTACTTAGGTAATTCTGTAACTGCCTTTGTTATTCCCTGTGTTTAGCCCTTTTATCCAATTTCCCCATT
>JBHIVS010000294.1:0-3350 GCA_041987885.1 Pseudobdellovibrionaceae bacterium
CGTATACACACTTGAAGCGTTCGAGAATCAACGCTAAGGATGGTCATTGGATTCAGGCAAATGAGAAAGAAGTACCTAGTTGCTTGTTGTGACGAGGTAATCGCAGAAGAAAATGCACAACTTTGTTTTAGCGAAGTGAAACTAGGAATTGCTCCGGCAGTTATTAGTGCTTTTGTGAATCTTAAAGCTGTCGCGGGAAAAGTTCGTCCACTGATGTTGTCTGGTCGAATTTTTGATGCCCATATTGCTCAGCAATCAGGTCTGGTGACTGAGATTGCGGCTGTTGGTGAAGGCGGTAAAGTATTGCAACAGGTTCTGCATGGATATTTACAATGTGGATCCGAGGCTGTTCGTGAAACAAAAAAATTATTATTGGAAATTCCTAATTTAAAATGGATTGATCAACGAAGTCGTACTGCGACTGTGATTGCGGAACGTAGAATCAGTCAAGAAGGTCAAGAGGGCTTAAAATCTTTCTTGGAAAAACGCGAGCCTTCATGGAGACAAAGCTAATGAAGAATTTTAAACGTATTGCTATTGCTAATCGTGGTGAAGTCGCTGTTCGTATTATCAAGGCCTGTGAAGAAATGGGTATTGAAACAGTTTTACTTCATTCCGAGGCCGATATTAATTCTCGTGCTTATAGAATGGCGACAAAGACTGTTTGCATTGGGGCTGCTCCTTCGGCGGAAAGTTATCTGAATATTGAAGCCAATATCAACGGGGCTTTGGCCGGTGGCGCAGAAGCGGTTCATCCAGGGTTTGGATTTTTATCTGAAAATGCAGATTTTGCCTTAGCTTGTGAAAAAGCGGGTTTAGTTTTTATTGGGCCTTCTGCTGAATCCATTCGCATGTTGGGTGATAAAGTTCATTGTAAAGAATTGGCAAAAAAAGCAGGTCTGCCTTTAGTTCCTGGTTATCAGGGTGAAAATCAGAAGGTTGATTTCTTAATTTCCGAAGCTAAGAAAATTGGATTCCCAGTGATTGTGAAAGCGGCTGCCGGTGGTGGTGGTCGTGGAATGAAGCTTTTAAAAAATGAAGAAGAAGCTAAGGAGTTAATCGAATCAGCTCAGCGTGAAGCTCAGTCTGCGTTTGGTTCTCCGATTGTTTTCTTAGAAAAATATTTAGACCGAGCAAAACATATCGAGTTTCAAGTATTCGGCGATAGCATTGGTCATGTGATTCATTTCTTTGATCGCGAATGTTCCGTTCAACGTCGTCATCAAAAGATCATCGAAGAAGCGACATCGCCTTCTTTAAGCGAAGATCTTCGTCGCCGTATGGGTGAAGCCGCTTGTGCAATTGCAACAGCAGGTAAATACAAAGGTGCGGGCACCGTTGAGTTTTTATTGCAAGATGGGGAGTTTTATCTTTTAGAAGTGAACACTCGTTTGCAAGTTGAGCATCCCGTGACTGAAGAAGTTATGGGTATTGATCTGGTGAAAATGCAGATTCAAACGGCTCAAGGAAATTATTTACATGATAATAAGGCAATCAGAGTTCCGACAGGACATTCCATTGAGTGTCGTATCTATGCAGAGAATCCATTTATGGGTGGTGTGCCTTCGACGGGAATGCTTGGTTATATTCGGTGGCCAGAGGGGCCTGGGCGCCGCTATGAATACGGATTTGATCAAGGCGATGTTATTACTCCATTTTATGATCCGATGATTGCTAAGGTTATTGTATGGGATACTGATCGCCCCAAAGCGATTCAAAAAATGGTTCGAGTATTAAAAGACTCTGTAGTTTTTGGTGTGCATACAAATATCCCTTATTTGATTGAAATTCTAACTCACAAAGAATTTGTATTAGGTAAAATGACAACTCGTTTTATTGAAACTTATTTTGCGGATCCAATCAAAGAGCCAGCATTGACAGAGCTTGATAAAAAAGTTGCGAGCGAAGCTTTATTAAAGATCCGTGGTCAAGCTTCTGGAGCTATGAATGAAACGTCTCCTTGGGGTAGTTTCTGGAGAGGTGTATAATGGAAATCATTGTTAAAATTGATGGCAAAGATCAAAAAGTTGCAGCACAGCTAATGAAGGGCACTCTTTGGATTCATCACAATGGGCGTGTTTTTACCCAAGAGGTAAGTCAAGGTCGTAAGTCTAGAAAAAAAGCCGGAGCTGGTGGATCTTCTGATCAAGTGTTGGCTCCGATGCCAGGGAAAGTTACAAAAGTATTAGTAGCTAAGGATGCACCTATTAAAATTGGCCAAGCAGTTTTAGTTATGGAAGCCATGAAAATGGAGTACACTTTAAAGGCAGATGCTGAAGGTACGATTGATTCAATTAATTGTACTGTGGGTGAACAAGTGGCACTTGGGAAAGTATTAGTAAAAATCAAAACGGATACAGGCAAATAGGATCTATGGATAAAAAATCAGTCGTTATAGTGGAAATGGGTTTACGTGATGGTCTTCAGAACGAAAAAATTGTTCTGGATTCTGCAACTCGTGTTGAATTTGCCCAACGACTGATTGATGCTGGTTCTCGCCGAATTGAAATTGGAGCTTTTGTTTCTCCAAAATGGGTTCCGCAAATGGCGGGCACTTCGGAAATTCTAAACTCTGTAATGGCTTTAAGAAAACAGGGAAAGATTTCTCGTAAAACTGAATTTTCTGTATTAGTGCCCAACGAACAAGGCATGCTTGAGGCCATCAAGCATGGCGTAGAGGAAGTTGCAATTTTTGCAGCTTGTTCGGAATCTTTTTCTCAGAAAAACTTAAACTGTTCTATTGCTGAAAGTTTTAAACGCTTTGTTCCTGTGATGAAATTAGCAATGGAACATGGCATTCGTGTGCGTGGATATTTATCGACCTGCTTTGGTTGTCCTTTTGAGGGAAAAGTTTCTGAAGCTAAGGTTGTATCATTAGCAAAAAAAATGATGGAACTTGGTGTGTATGAACTATCTATTGGTGACACCATCGGTGTTGCTAATGTTGGTCAGGTGGATTCTCTATTTAGAAAACTTAAAAAAGTTGTTCCTACAAAAAAGCTTGCAGCTCATTTTCATGATACTCGAGGGCAAGCCTTGGCTAATATTTTAGCGGCTTACAATGTTGGTATTCGTATTTTTGATGCTAGCCTTGGTGGTTTGGGTGGTTGTCCCTATGCTCCAGGAGCAACGGGGAATGTTGCAACTGAAGACGTCGTTTATATGTTCCACGGAATGGGAATTAAAACAGGTGTGAACTTGGAAAAATTAATATCCATGAATCCTTGGATGTCAGAAAAAATTCAACATGCATTGCCAAGTAAGGTTTCTAAAGTCGGAACTTTGAAACCTTTAGGTAAGGTTGTCGCAAAGTAAATTCAACTTAAATAATCCAATCCGCCTTTGATAGC
>JBHIVS010000295.1:0-3349 GCA_041987885.1 Pseudobdellovibrionaceae bacterium
CTCAGTTAAATAGGCTCTAACATTAGGGCCTATTTTTCATGCTCGCGACAACTAAACTTGCTCTCATCAAAACTGCAGCAAATGCAGCGCTTGTGTTGAATACCAATCTCAACAAGCTTCTCGACGCCTATGACTCATATCTACAGAGCAGCAAGACTGAAACAAGATCTGACAAAATGAAGCGCGCAGATCTTGAGGTCTCTATGCGAGCTCTTGGAACTCTACCGCATCAACTAGCGAACTATCTTGACGATTGGACTAGAGGCGTTCAGTCACAACTCAGTCAACCTGGATTTGAAGTTTACGTGTTGAATGAATTCTCCATTCACATGTTCTCAGTCGAAACATTCTTTAGGCAAAATGGAATAAACACTGGCGTCGATTACGAGGAGGTAGGTAATGCCTTTGCTTGTCTAAGGAACGCTTCAAGGGCACTTCACAAATGAAACTACTTCAAGAACTTTTAGGAATCAAGAAGCACACAGGGCAAACAATTGCTAGCTTTCTGAACACACTCATTCGCGACAAAAAGATCAAAGTGAGATCTGGATCTTTTGCGTTCGTTGTCATTCCCACTGATGCAGATTACGTTTATAAGGTCTGGACTCACGATGACGGTTGGTGGGAATTCCTTGAGTACGTTGGTGACAACCCAGGAAATGAACACTTGCTAAAGGTTCAAAGCCGCATCAAGAAAATCAAATTTACATTCGAGCGCCCTGAGGATTTTGATACAGATCTGTACGTTGTCAAGCTTGAAAAGCTACAAGAATTACAATCTGATCACGAAGCTTATGGGCAAGTAAAAGGCTTGATGACGTTCTTACACAAATATGATGTTCACAAGCTTACGAAAGACGATATCCCTAAAATCCAGGAATGGATCCATGAGAAGGAGTCTGTCGAGCCACCTCCGGCCAGCTTCATCGAGACTACAATCAATGTGCTGAAAAGCAGCGTCATTTCGTCTAATGATTTCCATACAGAAAATGTTATGCTTCGTGGAAAAACGCTGGTGATTACTGATCCTTACTACGTACCAGAAGGTGGTGGTAAGAACATCAAAATTTCCGCTTCAGATTTGCTGCACGGAAAATTCTATGGCAACTATTCAACGAAGGCCAAACAAGGTTGATAAGAATATCAAAGCTGTTGAGCTAATACAATAAGCGCTGAACCTGAATGAGTTCACATCTCGTGCTCCAAAGTGTGTTTAAATAGACATGTTGTGCTGATGAGGCACCGTTCTAAGCCCCTTGACGAGAGGGCCAAACTCACTACTCGGAGTACGAGATCATGACAGTTTTAGGCGATCGATCTAAATACCTTCAATGCAACGTTGAAGGAGGATGCTATGTTGGCATCATGCGACATCTGCGGGAAGCAGAAAGAGTTGAAGGAAAAATCATTCCTTTCAAACAAGGAACGCAATAACGGTAAGTACATTTGCGCAGGATGCAAATTCAAGCTCGTTCCTAGACCACAAAACCAAAAGGGTTTTTGGTCTCAACCTCACCTCCAAGAAAAACTGCGGAATGCGATGAAGCACTCCGACAAGTTCAAGGAATCCAGAAAAGTTGTAAGCGAGAAGTTATGTGGCGAAGGCAATCCAATGTTCGGGTTGTCACACACTACCGAAACTCGCGCGAAAATGTCAAACTCTCGAAAGGGAAAGTTTGGTGAAAATGCAACGGCTTGGAAGGGCGGGTCAAGGTCTCTAAATGCACAAGTGAAAAGCGCCGTTTACAAGCGGCACAACTGGCATCAGAAGATTTACGAGCGTGATCAATGGAAATGTGTTGAGTGCGGAAGCACCAAACAACTTGACGCTCATCACACTATTCCATTTTCAGTCCTGTTGAAACGACTGCTTGAAACAACAACTTTGATCGGTGATGAACTAATCGATTGGCTAGCCGATCACCCAATTCTCGTAGAAGCCGATGGACAAACTCTGTGCAGATGCTGTCATCGACTTGCTCATAAGAACTGGGGAAGTCATTATTCAGAGGTACATGATGGATAAGTATACAAAAGATGCTCTTGGTACTCGCATGAAAATGTATGAGGCCCCCTCAACAAGTCGTCGAGCCTTTAAGGGTCAGCCCCTTATCGCTCGCCTCGATGGAAAATCCTTCCACACGTTCACTAAAGGTCTTGCAAGGCCTTACGATAAACGTCTGTCTGATCTTATGTCAGACACCATGATGGCGTTGGTGGATCGATTCGGAGCGAACGTAGGGTACGTTCAATCTGACGAAATCACACTGGTTTGGCTCACCACCCCTGATTCTTCTGTGGAACTCCCGTTTGCGGGGCGATTTCAGAAGTTGGAATCGCTGCTGGCTGGTTTCTGTTCAGCGTATTTCAACAAGCAGCTGTCCTTCTACCTTCCTGAAAAGGAATCCTTGATTCCTTACTTCGACTGCCGTGCCTTTGTTGTGCCGACCGTTCAAGAGGCCTATCACGCAGTTCTTTGGCGGCAGCAAGACTGCACTAAAAACGCGATTAGCATGGCGGCGCAGTCGATGTTTTCACACAAGTATCTGCTTGGGCGTTCAGGCCCAGAAATGCAAGAGCTGATGTGGAAGGAGAAGGGTGTGAACTTCAATGACTACCCGGCATTCTTCAAGCGTGGTGTCTTCGCGCGGCGTGTCAAGGAAGAGCGTGTCTTGTCTGAAGAACAGTTGGCAAAAATCCCCGAGGCGCACCGCCCAACTGGCCCTGTCACACGTTCATTCGTCGACAAGGTTGACATCTGGCTGTCAAAACAACCAGACCCGGTAGCAACTCTTTTTTACGGCGCTGACATCGTGGAAGCTCCAACAATGGGTATTCCTGAAGGTGAAATTGTAAAGGGATGGCGAGCTCGCTCTGCAGAAAGGTTTGAGCGGCTCTCGAAACTCGAGACTGACGTGTAACAAAAGTTACAGATTATTGTGTACTTTTTCCGGGATGTTGATATGATGCAATCATCGATCAACATCCCGGAATTCTTTCAGACCCGCACCATCATGATCAAAATTCTGAACCTGACTTACGATTTCATTGTTTTGAAGATCAAGGCAATGATCAACGCAATCCAAATCTTCTGGTACTCGTAATGAAACTTACTAGCCTGCAGCAGCAAGTTTTTGATCTTGCAAAATCACGTCTTAAAGACAAACCGTGGTTTCGCGGCATCTGCGGCGACAGCATTCCTTCTGATGAAGAAATTCAGCGGGTGCTGACGGCGGCGAAAGAGAGCGAGAACCGATTCCTTCACACGATTGTGTTGCTGGCTCTGTCCACCGGCATGCGCCAGAGCGAGATCATGACGCTGCGGTGGCGCAACGTCTTGGTCGAAGAC
>JBHIVS010000296.1:0-3344 GCA_041987885.1 Pseudobdellovibrionaceae bacterium
AAATCATTCAGGGCTTGGAAAAAACCGAGCGTTGCTTGACCTTTGACCAGAGAGGACATGGGAAATCAATGAAACCTGCTTCGGGGTATGCTTCCGAAGACTATGCCGACGATTTAAAAAAGATCGTCGATGAATTAGGTTGGGATAACTTTATTTTAGTAGGACATTCCATGGGTGGAAGAAATGTCTTAAATTTTGCCTCTCGATATCCAGAGTATGTGGCAAAGTTGGTGATCGAAGATATCGGTCCTGATCAAAAAGAAAATGCACATTTGTATTACGAAGGTTTGTTGGAAATGGTCCCAACCCCATTTGCATCAAGAGCCGACGCGAAAAAGTACTTCTTCGAAGATTTCATAAAAACAGCAAAGACGGATGAGGGAGCTGAGGTTATGGCGAATTATTTTTACGCCAATATAGTCGAACAGCCCGATGGGACCGTTAGCTGGAGATTTTCAAAAGAAGGAATTATCCAGTCCGTTAAATCTACATATTTAAATGATAGATTGGACGAAGTTAAAATGTTGGCAGTGCCAACGTTAGTTGTAAGAGGTCAAGAGTCTAAAAAACTCGCTAAAGAGACCTATGAAAAAATGATTTCTGTAAATCCCCTCATTGAGGGCGTTGAAATCGCTGGGGCGGGACATTGGGTCCACGCTGACCAACCAGAGGCATTTTTGAATGCCATTAAAAATTTTGCTGGGGGCTTTTAGAGCTACTCAAGCGTAAACACGGAGTGAAAGAAATTGAAATACGTAGATTTGAACCTAGAGCCAAGCTTGGGTTCCGCAATTAGAAAAACAAATTTTGAAGACTGTACGCCTATTCAGGAACAAGCTATCCCAGTTATTTTGGATGGCAAAGATGTTGCTGGTTTAGCTCAAACAGGGACAGGAAAAACAGCAGCTTTTTTAATTCCTTTGATGGAAAGAATTTTAAGAGCTCGCCCAGTTGCTGGAGAAATTTCAGAAGAAGAAAAACAAAGAATTGAAAAAAGAGCTTTCCCCGATTGGAAACCTCAAAACTTTAATTTGATCTTGGTGCCGACGCGTGAACTTGCAGAACAGGTCTATGAAAACATGGCAAAGCTTGCCGTGGATTCAGGACTGACGGGTTTTGCGATATATGGTGGCACTGGCTATGAAAAACAAAAAGAAGCGCTAAAGAACGGAGTCGATTTTATCGTAGCGACTCCAGGTCGTTTAATTGATTTGTACAAAGAACATCTTGTAGATTTGAAACAAGTTAGAGCCATCGTATTTGACGAAGCCGACAGAATGTTTGATATGGGCTTTAAGGATGATATGAAATACATCCTTCAAAGAGTTCCTCGTGAAAGACAAATCTGTGTTTTCTCTGCAACTTTGAATTTTGATGTTTTAAATACTATTTATCAATTTGGTTCTGAGCCTGTGGAAATTAATATCAGCAGAGATCAAGCCAAAGCTGAAAACGTCAAAGACCAAATTTTCCATGTAGGAAATGATGAAAAGCCTCAGCAGTTGTTGTCTCTTTTAAAAGTTCATAATCCAAAGCAAGCAATTATCTTTACGAACTTTAAAGCCAACGTAGATCGTATTGCTAAGTTTTTAGTAGATAATGGAATTCCAGCGATGGCGATTTCTTCCTTGTTAACTCAAGTTCAAAGAAACCGTGTTATCGAACAATTCAAAGCCGAGAACGATATGAATATTCTAGTTGCGACGGATGTTGCAGCTAGAGGTTTAGATATCAAAGGTGTTGACCTTGTTGTGAATTACGAGCTGCCAATGGATTCAGAGTCTTATGTTCACCGTATCGGTAGAACTGGAAGAGCTGGAACTACAGGTCAGGCTTTTTCTTTGGTAGGTGACAAAGATATCGAATCGTTGTCGCGCATCGAAGATTATGTAAAAACGAAGTTAGAGATTGGATATCTTGAAAATGATCAGTTAATCTCTGACTTTAAACCGATGTCATATTCATCTGAGGGTCATTATCAAAAGAATTTGGATAAAGCTTCTCACCCTCGTCAAGGTGGGGGTGGCCGTAATAGCAACAGACCTCCTCGTCGTGATCGTCCTGAAAGAAGTGACAGACCAAGAGATGATAGATTCAAAGAAGGTCGTTCAGAGAGAGCAGACAGACCAGACAGAGGCGATAGACCAGAGAAAAGAGCTGGGGCCGAAGGTCAACACAGAAAACGTCATGAGTCTGGTAAAAAGAATTTCGATAGACAAGACAATCGACAAGATCGATCGAATGGTCCAAGAAATCACGAAAACAGAAAACATCATGGTAAAAAGCAATTTAATAAAGGTGAAAGCAACTTTAAGCGCAAGCCTATGTTGAAAAAACCAACGTTATCTCAACGTATTACTAAATTCTTTAAAGAACTGTTTTCTTAAAATATTAACTAAATCAAATAAAAAAAGCTGGTGATTCTCTTCACCAGCTTTTTTTATTTGTAGATTGTTAGGTAAATTTTGATTAACTAAAGTCTTTGCATTTTCTATCAGGAAAATTTTCGAAAAAATAGAAACTATTTTTTTCCTTCAAGAGATTTTTGTGTTTGTTTGTTTTGAGCTTCTTTAGCTACAACAAGCGCTGTTTTTCCTTCGTTGTTTTTAATATCTTTTTGAGCCCCATTTTTAATTAAAAAATCTATTTCAGTGGGAGTTCCATAGCGAGCTGCCGTAAATAGAGCGGTTTCGCCTAGTTTATTTTTTTTATTCACTAAAGCTTTATTTTTTTGAATGATGAGAAGAGAAAGATCTTTGTCTGCGAGAATACTTCGCATCAAAATATTATCACCTTCGTCGCCATTTAAAACTATATTTGTATCTGCACCCGCTAAAATCAATTTTTTAGCAATAGCTGCATTATCGTTTGAAATGGCAAAGCTCAGAGCTGTTTCGCCCTCGTTACTTTTTAATTCTAAATTTGCTTTATGTTTAATAAGAGTTGAAACCACTTCTTCGTTGCCGTTGATTGCTGCGAGCATCAATGCCGTGGCGCCAGTTTGGTCCTTGGCATCGATATTTATTTTTTTATCTTTTAATAGATTTTTTACCAATGTAAGATCACCGGATTCTGAAGCTGTGATGAGTTTTTTTTCATTTGCAGTGGCATTTGTTTTGCTAAATGCCGTCGAATGAAGAAGCCCTGCGAGAAAGAAAACTATAGCGACAAGAACATGTGATCTTTTCATGGCAACTCCTATTTCTTAGCTGCAACAGTTGTAGTAACTCATCCATCACATAGTCATACATCTGATAGTGTGTCTCATACGGGGCTTGTGTTGCATTAACATAAAACCCTGCGCCCAGCCCAAAATCATACGCACCCTCGACATCATCCGGCAC
>JBHIVS010000297.1:0-3326 GCA_041987885.1 Pseudobdellovibrionaceae bacterium
AGCAACAACCCTGGATGAGTTAGCTCTGCATATAATAGAGCCAAACTCCCCATAAAAATTAAATATGCAAACTCAGGATCGGCAATAAAATCTAAAATTTTAGCACGCAGATCACGGCCATATTCTTGGACCGTACCCACCGTCACGATATGCTTTTGCAGTTCTTGTCCAACAAGCACTTCACGCATATGCGCTTTCTGTAAAAAATCCATTTCGCTAAGAGCAAGTATATCTACAACTCCCTGCTTAACGGCCTCTTCGGAAGAAAGAGAAATCCCCTCTGTAATCATTCGTTTTGAAAAATCCAGATTTCTTTTTCGAATTTTCGTAACACCTTCCATCCACGACACGGTGTCATTGACGATTTTATTTTTCAGAGCATCATCCATCTTGTCACCGCCACCAGAAACAGGAGTCGCCGCTCCGATGTTTGTAGCTGCCAAAGCACCAGTCACATGACAAGCTTGTAAAATTATAGCTCCAGCACTACCAGCATGGGCCCCTTGAGGAGTGATAAGGCACAAAAAGGGAATTTGAGAGTCGAGAATTTCTTCGACGATCATACGCGAGGACTGTAACGACCCACCAGGAGTGTTCACTCTCAAATAAATCGCAGAACAACTTTGTTCTTTGGCTGATTTTAATCCTCTCTGAATATAATCATGAGTTCCCATTGATATAGGGCCTGAAATATCTAAGGTAATGAGACAGTCAGCCTTGCTTACAATAGAAACGAGGAGCATCAAAACAAATGTTATAAATTTCATTGTATCCCCAGTTCTCTCATAATTTTTTGCAAATCACCCCACACTACTTTTTTTGCTGCAGGATCTTCTAATAAATAAGCTGGACTATAGGTTTCAAGCCACTTTCCAGGGCCTTTAAAAATTAATTCCCCGAGATCTTGAGGAAATGAGCTATATACAACAACCAAGCGAGCCTCACAAACCTCTGCAAGCTTCGAGGGCAACTGAGAACGGTCACTTATCAAACAATCTAATTCAATCACCTGTAAGTTCCGCAATTTCATTGCAGTCTTCATTTTAGTCGCCAAATCATAAACCTCAGGAACGAAGTAACTTTCTTTGGCTTGGGTTGTAATATTTAAAAATACAACTTCGAAATGCTCTTTTTGAGCTGGATGATATTCACCATTTTGATGATAGAATAAAGCTAGATCTGTCGACATTGAAGATTCTGATGAGTTCTCTTCTAAGAGAGAATTTTCATTTAATAGAATATTCTGTAAACCCAGAACATCCGTAAGGTATTTTATGTAATCCTTCATGGGCTCCCATTCTATTTAGGGAGACCATGAAACACCATAAAAACTAAAGAATAACGCAAACGGGCGACTTAAATTCATCTTCCTATTTTTGATTTTATGCGACGAACAAGATAAGTGGCCTGTTCAATGCGTAACCAATAGGCAGATAAGAAATAAATAAGTCCAAAAAAGCCAACACAAAGGACTGCGAGCACAAAAACAGAAAGGTTTAATGACTGTGTTTTTACATACTGATGAAGTCCGAAAGCACCAGCACCAGCAATCAAAGCACAAAGCCAAACTTTACATGAATACATCAAAGGAACACCACTTGTTCCTAAAACTTTGCGGGAACGAGTCTTCAAAAGATAGTATTCAACAGCAGTCGCTATACTAGCAGAAATCGTCAAACCTACGGTACCCAGTTCTACATCAAAATTAAACATCGGCGGAATAATCGTAGAAGCAACATAACCTCCACCAGCAGAAAATAAAACTCTAACGATCGCAAACTTCAAAGGAGTTCTTGCATCTTTCATCGCATAAAAACTTGAAGAATACAGTCGACCCTTAGTTGCCATCAGCAGCCCCAATGAATATCCCGCCAATACCATCCACACAAAGTGAACATCTCGATCTCCAAAGGCTCCTGTTTTAAACAACGCTCCTACAATTAAATCTCCGAGAAATAAAAAACCTAACATTGACGGAGCAATAAAAAATAAAAGACGCTGAAATCCAAGATTCAACCTTTGCACCAAAAACTTCTTGATCTCTTCAGGGTTTCCCTGCGCCTGCGACATCGTTGGCAATTCCGAAGCGCTGACACTCATGCCAAACAAACTGACAGGAAGAAGATATAATGTTTGAGCATAGGATAACGCGGAAACAGCCCCTGTCTGCAACAGACTGGCTAAAATATTGTCTATATAGGAACTAACCTGAACAACCCCGCGAGAAAAAACAACGGGTACAAAGTTTTTAAGAATCGTACGAATAGACTTTAGCTGAAGATTTAAAGAAGGTCTTAACTTTCCAGCTAATCTCCAAGCAAAAGGAATTTGCACAAAAAACTGTAAAAAGCTTCCGACAACTAATCCATAAGCCGTAATAACAGCCAGGTCTCCCATTGAATAATCATTCCCAGCAGCCACCATCGCAACGATGATAGATAAGTTCCAAATAACTGGAGCTACATAACTTAAAAAGAATTTTTTATGTGAATTTAAAATGCCTAAGCACCATGCAGACATCACCAAAAAGCCAGTTCCAGGAAAAAGTATTTGAACCAACTGAATCGTAAGCGTTCTTTTCTCACCTTCAAATCCAGGGGCGATAACACTGATCAAAGTTGGTGTTAAAAAGACCCCCAGCAAAACAAAAAATGACGTTATTAAAAAAAGTAAACTACCTATGACCGAGGCTACTTTACTCGCCTCTTCTTCATGTTTTTTTGCCAAAAGCTCTGCATAGACCGGAATAAAAGACGCAGACAATACGCCTTCGCCAAAGAGATTTTGTAAAAAATTAGGAATTTTCAATGCAGCTTTAAACGCATCTGCAGCCTCGGAGTTTCCGAAGTAATAAGCAAAAATTCTCTCTCTAATGAGTCCCGAAATTCGACTGAGTAAAATTCCCAATCCAACTAACAGTGCATGGCTTTTCAAGTTCGAACCCCTTTTGACTCTTTCGAAAACATTTGTTTTGTTGTTTTTTTAAACAAAATCAAAACAATTTTACAAATATTACTTATTCTATTTCAACTTCTTCTTCATCGCGTTCATTTAACTGAAGCAGAACTCTTTCAGCCAATACACGGTTGAATCCGTTCAGTTTGGCCACTTCTTCAGCATCTGCATTCTTGATTTCATCAATAGTCTGAAAATGAGTCAAAAGAGTTTTCTTGCGCTTACTACCTAAACCTACCACATAGTCTAATTCGCTTTCCAAGGAGGAAGTTTCTCGGAGTTTGCGATGATATGTAATTGCGAATCTATGAGCTTCGTCTCGTATTCCCGTTAAAATATGATGTGCTTCCGAGTTCGGTCTAAAAACAACT
>JBHIVS010000298.1:0-3325 GCA_041987885.1 Pseudobdellovibrionaceae bacterium
ACTACTCAAGTTCTTACAACTAAGAACATCGTGATTGCGACAGGTTCAGCTCCTGTAGAATTGCCTTTCTTGAAATTCGATGAAAAAAATATCGTCTCTAATACAGGCGCATTAGCCTTAGATAAAGTTCCTGCAACAATGGTGGTTGTTGGTGGTGGCGTTATCGGTCTTGAGCTAGGTTCTGTATGGCAGCGTTTAGGTTCAAAAGTTACAGTGGTTGAATACTCTAACCGACTTGGTGGAGCTATGGATCAAGACTGTATGAACGTACTAAAAAAGAATCTTGAAAAGCAAGGCATGGTTTTCATGCTTTCCACAAAAGTCACAGGCTCTAAAGTTTCTGGTGGCAAAGTTGAAGTTTCCTACGAAGCCTTGGCTGACGGTAAACCAGGGGCATTGACTGCCGATGTAGTTCTAGTAGCAACAGGTCGTCGTCCGTATTCAGAGGGCCTAGGCTGCGAAGAAGCTGGGATTGAAAAAGACAAAGCTGGTCGTATCGTTATCGATAAACACTTTAAAACTTCTCTTGCCGGTGTTTACGCCATTGGTGACGTTGTTATCGGACCAATGCTCGCGCATAAAGCCGAAGAAGAAGGTGTTGCATTAGCTGAAATGTTAGCTGGTGGTGCAGGTCATGTGAACTATGACACTGTTCCAGGAGTTATCTATACTCATCCAGAGATTTCCTCTGTGGGTATTACAGAAGAACAAGCTAAAGAAAAAGGTTTAGAAATCAACGTTGGTAAATTTCCATTCATGGCCAACGGCCGTGCTCGCGCAAAGGGATTTACTGAAGGATTCGTAAAAATTATTGCTGATAAAAAGACAGATAAAATCTTAGGGGCCCACATGGTAGGTCCTGGGGTTTCTGAACTTATTCATGAAGTGATTGTCTGTATGGAGTTCGGTGGCAGCTCTGAAGATCTTGCTAGATCTTTCCATGCTCACCCAACTTTATCTGAAGTTGTTCGTGAAGCAGCTCTTGCTGTTGAAAAACGCGCCCGTCAAATGTAATTCTTTTTCGGCTGCCGGTATTATATTCGGCGGCTGGGGTCTTCAAGGAGTGAGGAGAAATACCCACCCCTAAATCTGAAGTCCTCGCTTGCGCCTCTTGCCTTTGGCAGAGGCGGCTGTGGAGATCAGCTTTAGGGGTGGGTATTTCTCCTCACTCCTTGAAAAGCTTAGACTGATTTTTAACTATAATTTTGGCAGTCGGCCCTTTGGGCTTTCTGCCTTTTTTTTTGCTATTTTAAGCTTGAGCAAGATTCTATTGTGGATACTTGGATTTGGTTGGAGTTTAATTTTTCTAAACTTGCTCCAGTGATTGCTGATTCTAGTGAAGTTGTTTGGAAACCTAGAACTTTATCTGTTTTGCTGTCTACTAAAATTGTGATTTCTTGAGCGCTTGTTTTTGCTGAATTTAAGTAAGAAACCACTTTAATTTTTAAAGAATTTCCTTCTACGTAAATGGCTCTTTGAGCCTCTTTGGAAAGAGCAGAAACTACGATATTTTTTGCAGTTTCTTGAGCTGTTGGCTCTGTGATACGAGGATTTAAAGAAGCGACTTCACTAAGTGCTGCATAATCATAAAAAGAACTTACACAGGCAAGGTTTGCATCTTCAACTTGATCAATTAAATAAGTTGCAGAATTTTCCCTAGTTATAGCGAATGCATTTAAACCAAAAAGACAAGACAATGAAACAAGAACGATTTTATTCATAGATACCTCTTAGGAAAAAAGTAACTACTAAACAAAACCAGTCCCCACAATATTTTTAGACGATCCATCAAAATCCTAACAAAACTCCCCCAAAACCTCTGTAAAAAATCCTCAGTAAAAATACTCCTGCCCTATTTAACAGCCACCACTAAGTAGCCCATAAATTTCCCACCAATAAGATCCCCTAAAGCCGCTGAGACCTTCTTCCAATTTCCCTAGAGAAAGAAAGAATTCCCTCCCACTGATCTCCACAGCCGGCTCCGCCGCAGGCAAGAGCCGAACGCGAGGACTTCAGTGGGAGGGAACTCTTTCTTTCTCTAGGGGAATTGGCAGCAAAAGCCAAAGCAAAAACCAGTGGAGAAGTGACACCGCTCTTAAAGTCCTCTGTAATATGTACAGTGACACCCACGGTCGCTCTCAATTGAATTGTAATATAAACACATATACCGTTATGTCTGTGAAATACTTCGAAACCAAAGAGGTTTGCTTTGAAATTCATTTTAATTTCATTATTTACATTCTTGAGTACGACGGCTTCTGCTGCTGTTTGGACTCATACCAACCAATGGAATGCTCAATGGGAAAGAGAATTTTCTGAATGGGTGCGCCTAAATTGGCGCAAAGATTTTTTCTCTAGAGAATACACTCCTAACGGACAAAAAAATCCTTACTATGGATTACGAGTAGATTGTGCTGACACAGTATATTCGATGCGTATTGTATTTGCTTATGAACACAGCCTTCCGTTTGTAATGCAAGATCCAACTGCCGCTGGAAAAACGCTGTCTAATACAATGAAAAGATGGGATAAAAATGGTGAAATCTCCAGAGTTCGCAGTTTTTTAACCTATGTTTATGGGATTGCTAGCACTCGTTCTTTACCAAATGACACCTACCCTATCGCAATTACAAAAGGAACCGTCAAAGCAGGATCTTTAATTCTTACGACTCAAAAAAATCACCATTCTTGGACTGTCAAAAATATGCTTAGCATTGGGGTGCCTCACTTAATCTACAATTCAGTAGTCGGGTCTCATTCTAGTACTATTCTACAAGAAAGAAAGTCTTGGCCAAATCCAGAGTGGGTTTTTCAGGGGAATTATTCTGCCTCTGGAAACGCAGGTTTCAGATACTGGCGCCCCCATGAGTATATCAACCAACCGGTTTGGAAAGTTCCAGGTTATAGCGAAGAACAATACTCATTCCCTTTGAAATCTTGGGTCAAACAAGTTCAAAAAAGACTGGCTTCTAGTGAAGAATCTGACGAAGACAAAGCTCAGCGTCTATTGAGCGATCTTTGCGAAGGCTTTACTTCTAGAGTAGTCTCTGTCAATGAAGCTATTCCTTATTCAGATCACTCAAATCAGTGTTTGAATGCGCAAATGTATGACAACTTATCGACTCCTAGTCGCGATCGCCGCGTATTTGATGATTTCATTGCTCTTCGTTTAACTTATAAAGAAATGCTTGATAAAAATGGTGGTAACTATCTATCTGCGGAAACTAAAGATCAGTTGAATAAAATTTATCCTGCCATCCAAAAAAGAGTAAAAACAGAACACCAACAAATGAGCCGTCAATATATTGATGAGCGCTCTGTATGT
>JBHIVS010000299.1:0-257 GCA_041987885.1 Pseudobdellovibrionaceae bacterium
AGGTTTACGAAGAAGTCCCTACTGTGCAGCAGCAGGCAAGAACTAATGCTCAGGGTAAATCGAACTCCAAGATGGACATAGGGTCTGATTTGGTGGAAAAGGTTATTCGAGAGGAAGCTCGCGAAATCATCGAAGCTATCTGTTGGAAAATCCTACCAGATATCGCTGAACGCATCGTTCGTGATGAGATCAAAAAGATCCTCAGAGAAACTGAAAAATCAATCTAAAGGTCTCCTCAAAGCGGGACCGATGTGAGG
>JBHIVS010000299.1:267-3322 GCA_041987885.1 Pseudobdellovibrionaceae bacterium
CAAGAACTTATTCGCGCCGCTATCAAAGAAGACATGCCAAATGGCGATGTCACAACAGAATCACTTGCTCTTAAGCCACGAATGGGACGTGCTCGTCTCAAAGCCAAAGATGATATCGTATTATCTGGAGCTTTAGCCTTTGAACAATCTATGCAAACACTGGAGCCTAGTGCTCGCATCAAATGGCACTTCGAAGAGGGTGATAAGATTTTAAAAAATCAAATCATCTGCACCATCGAAGGTGATTTAATTCAGATTCTAAAAGCTGAAAGAGTGGCTCTTAACTTCCTAGGGCACCTTTCTGGAATTGCTACTCATACTCACCGCTTCGTTGAAAAAATGGCGGGTACTCAAACTAAGATTCTAGATACTCGTAAAACAACTCCCGCATTCCGCGAGCTAGAGAAAAAAGCCGTTATCCATGGCGGTGGCACCAATCACCGTATGAATCTAAGTGATGCTATTTTAATCAAAGATAATCACATCGACGTTATGGGTGGAATTACTCAAGCTGTGCAGCGTGTGCGCGAAAATAGCAATCTACCCATTGAAGTAGAAGCTAGTACTTTAGAACAAGTCCAAGAGGCCGTTTCCTTAAAAGTTCAGCGAATTCTTTTAGATAACATGGACAATGAAACACTTGCAAAAGCACTCAACTTAGTACCTGCAAATATTGAAACCGAAGCCAGTGGAAATATGAATTTAGACAGAGTTGCCTCAGTAGCCGCGCTCGGAGTAAATTACATTTCTGTCGGTGCGCTGACTCACTCTGCTCCTTGCGCAGACGTTAGCTTGCTTTTCCAATGGAATGACTAGTTATGACAGACACACCTGTTGCTGATATTAAAATCGGATATATAACTTCTCAATGGGCAGAGAGTAACCATCTCTTTGTGTCTTATACACCTGAAACGACCAGCACAAATTTGATCGCCAAAGAAGAAGCTTTCGAAGAGACTCTTTCCGAAGAGTTTTTGTGTCTGTACTTGGCAGACTCACAAACCGCAGGCAAAGGTCGTGGCAAAAATACGTGGACTTCTCCAAAAATTGGAAGTGCTCTTTTAAGTTCTTGGTCTTATCTACTTGGTACGAAACCACAACCGACAACTTCTTGCTTAGTTGGGCTGGCTCTGTATCGTGCTTGTACAACGACATGGCCCTTCTTAGATTGGAACCTCAAAGCTCCAAATGATATTTATATTGGTGATAAAAAAATTGCCGGAATTTTAATTGAAAATATTGCTCAAGGTGAGCACGTTCGCCTGATCGTTGGCATCGGCTTTAATATTTTATCATCTCCACATGAAATCAACACTTCTACAAGTTTAATAGAAAATCTACCCTCGGGGGCTCCATTACTAGGGCAAGACTACACAGCCTTTTTGGATAGATTTCTTTTTGAATTAACAGATGCCGTGTCTCACTGTGACGAGCCCCTCAGCACAACTGATCAATTGGCTTTACTAGGTGCTTTAAACAAACATCCCTTACTTCCAAAACCTTACACAGGTATGGATGAACTAGGAAATCTTCAGCGCGATAATGAAGTTATCAGCTGGATGAGTTTATAGGAGAGATCAAATGGCACTAACGATTACTCCTGAAGTAGAACTAGGATCCAACTGCCCCGACTTTTCTCTACCAGCGATTGATGGAAAAACCTATGCGCTTAAAGATTTTTCGGTGGGCTCCCCTTTAGTGATTATGTTTATTTGCAATCACTGTCCCTATGTACAAGCCATCGAAGATCGATTGATACAGCTGGGCACTGACTTAAAAAAAATAAATGTCCCCGTTATTGCAATTTGCTCTAACGATGCAGAGTCTCATCCAGAAGATTCTTTTGAGAATTTACAAAAAAGATCATTGGAAAAAAATTATTCTTTCCATTATTTGTATGATGAATCTCAACAAGTAGCCCGCACTTTTGGTGCGGTATGTACTCCTGATTTTTTCGTTTACGACAACAATCATAAATTGGCTTATCGTGGACGCTTGGACGATTCGTGGAAAGATGCTTCGAAAGTTACTCAACGTGAACTATTCGACGCTGTATTAAATCTTAAAGATAATAAACCTATTAACAACCCTCAAACCCCGTCAATGGGCTGCTCTATAAAATGGATCTAAGATATGCTTAAATATGTTTTGTTTTTTATAACTGTCATGATTATCTCTTTCGTTCTTTACCTAATGACCTATCTAGGTGTTTGGAAAGACGTTGAGCTGAGCACTATCAACCAAACTGCAATGAAGACAGTTTATGTTGAACACATTGGGCCTTATCATAAAATCAGCAAGCAGCTTGCAAAAGTTGAAGCCTATATGGCCAGCCTGGGTCGCCCTTGCGGTCGCACTTATGGACAATATTTCGACGATCCACAGTTCGTTGAAGAAGCACGCCTAAAATCATATGTTGGTTGTGTGATCGAAGGCGAAAATCCTCCTTTAGTGGAAGGGCTTATCGTTGGCGAAGTTCCAACTGGGGAATATGTTCAGGCAGTCTTTACTGGATCTCCAGGAATTGGACCTTTAAAAGTCTATCCAAAAGTTAACGAATATATGGAAAAAAATAATTTGAAGCAAAATGGGGCTTTGATCGAGATTTACGAAATTCACTCCATCAAAGAAAAAAACGCCATGACTACAACTTATTTATTTCCAGTTGTTGCTAAATAAATAATGGCTCCTTTGCTTGCTTGCGAGGGAGCTCTCGGTTCCAATAGGAATAAAAAAGGGCCTTAAAAATTGAAGTCCTCGCTGACGCCTCCTCGCCTATGGCCGGAGGCTGCTGTGGAGATCAATTTTTAAGGCCCTTTTTTTATTCCTATTGGAAAAGATAAATTTTCTTTAGCAAAGGAGCCATTATTTCTGTAGCAGCTCTAGAAATAATTTAGTGGCGTCTATGGTGTGAGGGGAGCTGAATCTGTAGTTGCTGTCTCCGCCACCCCACGCATGACCCATTTTTTCGATGCTGATGTAGTTTACCGAATGACCTTGATTTGATTCCCAACGATTAAGTCCTTGTGAATCAAGAGTTTTTACTAAGGAAAAA
>JBHIVS010000300.1:0-3304 GCA_041987885.1 Pseudobdellovibrionaceae bacterium
CACAAGCACTTCAACTTTTACTTTTTTTAGGCCTTTAAACTGCTGATTGAAATTAAATGTCAAAGAACTGTCTTTCGGAGACTCTTTGCAAGAAACATTAAATTCCGCAGCCACATCCGCATGATTGCCTGATTCATTGACTTCAATAACATCTTTCTTAATCTCACAAACAGCAGATTCTGGAAAAACAATCATCTTACCAATACTGTCTTCCAGTTTTTTAAGAGCACTTTCTTTACGCTGCTTATCTTTTTTTGTTTTAGGGGCGTATTCAAAACCATAAAGAGCTTCTGTTGGAGAATTAAAAATAATTTTTCCTTTATTTTTATCAAAGGCAATACTGACCTCAGCCACTCCATGTACGTGCGCTTTTTGTTCTGCATGGGCAAACATCAAGGACGATAAAATCATTACTATGCTACTCATAAAAAACCTTTCTATTTGTAGGGTTCAATTCTTTCTCCCGTTAATTCGAAAGAAGAATCACCATGAATTGATTTCTTTGTTGTTATATTAAGCTTACCATAAACCCAGATAGGACCTATCGCGGCTTCAGTTCCACGTTTCATTTTAACATAGACCATTTGATTCGGAGGAGGAGCAGGAACATGAATACATGCCTGAGGACTCGGGACCAATAAAAACTCAGTCACACTCTGAGCTTCGTCCTCTAGAGGCACCATAAAACCTGGAATTTTCACCACTTCGCCATTAAGAGCTTTTAATTCAGAACCAACTTTTCCAGTGATATAATCCATTTCACCTAAAAGTCTCCAATCCACCTCAACTCCAGAAGGAGCACTCGTGCGATTGATCACTTTATAGCCAATAAATCCTAAAATTAAAACGGCCGCCGAAATGGAAATAATTAAAACTTTTTTGTTCATATCTTATTCTAAAAAATTAAATGAACCAAATGCAACACCTTTGCAATACCATCCTGCGCATTAGCTTTGCGAACCGCCCCCTGCTCTGCTATATTGAGTTCTCGAACATATGTGAAGGATTCTCCCATGAGCCAAAAGATACAACGAGTCAGAGGGACTCGCGACCTATTGCCAGAAGACAACCAAATTTTCAGATTTGTTGAAGAGTCTGCGCACGCAAAAGCACTTCAGTATGGTTACGGAGAAATCGTAACTCCTATCTTTGAATTCTCTGAAGTTTTTCACAGAACTTTAGGAGAAACCTCTGACGTCGTCAGTAAAGAAACCTACGACTTTCAAGATCGCGGCGGAGAAAGTCTTACCCTGCGCCCTGAAGGCACTGCCGGAGTTGCTCGTTCATTTATTTCTGAAGGCATGATGCAAAATTTGCCTTTAAAGTTCTACTACTCAGGCCCAATGTTTCGCTATGAAAGACCTCAGAAAGGTCGCTATCGTCAATTTTTTCAAATCGGCGTAGAATGTCTAGGTTACGAAAGCCCTTTGGCGGATGTCGAATGTATTGCTCTTGCTTGGGACTTATTAAAAACAATTAAAATTTCCGATGAATGTACTTTAGAGATCAATACTCTGGGTGATTTAGAAAGCCGTGCTGCTTATCGTGAAAAATTAGTTTCTTATTTTTCTCAACACAAAGAATCTCTGTCCGAGGACAGCAAAGTTCGTTTAGAAAAAAATCCCCTAAGAATTTTAGATTCCAAAGATGAAGGCGATCGTAAACTCATCGCCAACGCTCCAACTCTTCAAGATAATCTTAACGAAAAATCTCAAAAGTTTTTCAAAGCAGTTATCGCTGGTATTGAAAAATTAGGCATCCCCTACAGAATCAATTCAACACTGGTACGTGGACTTGATTACTATTGCCATACCGTTTTTGAATTCACGACAACCAAACTTGGAGCCCAAGGAACGGTACTAGCAGGTGGTCGTTACGATGGACTTATCGAAATGATGGGTGGCCCTAGCACTCCAGCTGTTGGCTGGGCCGCAGGCATCGATCGTTTGTCTGATTTAACTCCTCGTGAAATCACGGAAAAGAATCAGGTCTTTTTAGCAGTTATCGGAGCCGATGATGCTGGTGAAGCTGAATCCGTCAAGGTCGCACACGATTTGCGCAGTCGTAACTTGAAGACTGAAAACTTCCTGTCTGGGAAAATGGGCAAAAAGATGCAAAAAGCCAATAAAGTGGGCGCACACTATGCTTTGATTCTTGGAGAAAAAGAAGTTCAGGAAAATAAAATCACCATTAAAAAACTAACAACCGGTGAACAATTTGAAATTTCTAGAAATGAACTTTCTAGTTTTTCATTTGAGATTTAATAGTTTCAGTATTTAAAAATATTTTTTAAATACTACTATCAAAATAAAAAAAGGGGCTATCAGCCCCTTTTTTATTTCATACTTTAAAAGTATTTCTATTTACGGTTTAATTTTACCGAATGTCCGCGACCCCAGCCTGAAACCTTTAGATCCCCTGCTCGACTCCAGATAAACATCAAAGTAATACCAATAACCAACATCACGACACTTAACCACTGACCACGAGTTAAGTTAAACAACTGAAGTCCAATGTGTGCATCTGGCATTCTGAATTGCTCATCCCAGATACGCATAATTGCATAAGTAATAATAAATGTTGCCGTGATGAATCCTGGTTTTCTTGGCTTTCTCCACATAAAGAAAAGGAACAAGAAAATAAATAAACCTTCACCAAAAGCCGCAAAAATTTGAGACGGATAGCGACCAATCAACAGAGGGGCAATAGCTTCCTTGGCTGCCGTATTTCCATTCTGGATAGAGTTAATAATATTATTTAAAGTTACATAAACCTGTTCTCTGGCCGGAATATCAATTTTATATTTCGAAACCAAATCCAACCACTGTTCACGAGAAACACCAATTTTTTCAACAACAGGTACTAGTTCATTTAACTTTTCAAAAGATTGAGCCGGCCAAGCCAAGATATCTTGAGGAAATTTCACAGCCCAAGGATAACCCTCAGGAGCAGGACGTCCAACAAGTTCACCATTTACAAAGTTAGCAAGTCGACCAAAGAACACTCCTATCGGACCCACCACAGTTGCTAAATCTAAAAGATATAATGAATTTAAAGAATATTTACGGGCAAATAGTAGGATAGCTACCACGATACCGATCATACCGCCATGGCTGGCCATTCCACCTTCATTCACAGCCAAAACTCCCCAAAAAGGAAATTCTGATTTGAATTTCAAAAGTAGATCAGGGCCATAAAAGAACACATACCCTAAACGACCACCTACCAAAGTTCCAATTGCTCCGTAAGTAATAAAGTCACTTACCATCTGAGGAGACAAACCCGCACGCTGTCTTTTTACTAA
>JBHIVS010000301.1:0-3303 GCA_041987885.1 Pseudobdellovibrionaceae bacterium
TACCCATTGCCCCATATGCAGAGTTAAGTGCTATCTTTAAATTTTGTTGATAATTATAATATTTTCAGGAACTTACTACAGTAACTTAGCTTGTTTCAACCGTCAGTTCACTTGTAGCACAACTTTCATTTTCGAGGCTTCCTCACCGATTTCGGCTGTTGAAATCCTTGACTTATGAAACAGGTACTGCAAACTGGGTTGTAGGTACTGAGGCAGGATCTGGACGGTTCTTTGTGTACAGCTCAGCATCTGCACAAGATCTGATTCGATGCACAGGTGGTGCAAATGGAGGCTCTGAGCTTTATGCCAAGGGCTCTGGTGTGATTGCATTCCACACTGCGAGCAGTGTGGAGCGTATGCGCATCGACGCATCAGGTAATGCCTTGATTGGGCGTTCTTCGCAACAGTCTGGAGGTCGTTTGGAAGTGGCAGGCAACATTGTTGCTAACGTCCCAACAGCTGCTCCGACTCTTGGAACTAATCAGGATATGAGCTTCCAGCTTCTGAGTAATACCCAACTGAAGATTTTAGTTCGCGGAACAGACGGTGTCACCCGTTCTGCCATCATTACACTAGCTTAAAGTTCATAAAGGATTATCATGGAACACATTTGGAAAATTGAACACCTTGAGACAAGTAACCTCGGCGATCTTCTCAACGTGGTAACAGTTGCACATTGGCGCGTGAACTGTTTTGATTCTGGAAATTACGTTGGGACCTCCTATGGATCCGTCGCGTTATCTGCGCCCGAAGGTGATTTTATTGACTACGAAAACTTGTCAGAAGAAATCGTTTTGGGCTGGGTAAAGGATGCATTAGGTGCATTAAGCGTAGAAATAGCGGAATCTGCGGCGGCCCAGACTGTTCCAGAGCTCCCAAAGCTGCCTTGGGCATAACATTCAATTTAATGTCCCGGCGACATAAATAATGGGTCACAATACGAGACCCAAATCATGCTTATTGATCGCCCACAGATTGTCGAAGGTTCCTCCATTCAGAACGCAACTGTTCCTTCTGGATCCGTTGCACCTAGCTCACCTAACATAGGTGAGCTGTTCTATTTTACGACTGCCGCAGCCACCGGCGCAATTGGTCTTCACGCCTTCAATGGTAGTATCTGGTCGACTATTCCAACCGGATCTGAGCTTGCGTCACACACAACTGACGACGCAAAACACCTTACGCCAGCTCAAAATTCATTTATTGATGCGTTGGCGACTACGCTGTCAGCTACTGAATTGAACTATGTAGATGGAGTAACGTCCCCAATTCAGACACAATTAGACAGTAAGCTTTCTAAGTCTGGCGGAACAATGACAGGCGCTATTGACATGGGCGCCAACAAAATCTCTAACATTGGAACGCCAACACAAACAAGTGATGCGGCTAACAAGCAATACGTTGACTCTGAAATCTCTAGATCTGTTCCTGCTGGAACGACAGGGCAAGTTCCATTTGTGCTCACTGACGGCACCCGCACTACAAAGCAAGATTACATTGTTCGCGTAGGTCAGTTCATCGAGTCTGATGCAGAGTTAAGCTCAGCCCAAACGCGCACGGCGGAAAGCCCAATTTATGACACTCGTAACGGCAGAGTGTACAAGTACATAAGTGGCTCATGGTCGATTGACGCCACAACCACATTGACACAGGCTATTGGAGTTGGCCGTCTTGTCTATGACAGATACACGACTAAGATGTATTTTATTGATGCGACTGTTGGTGTCATCAAGCTTACGTCTAATGCAGGAGAAGGTGCAGCTTCAGATGTTTCAGCCCTCCAAGCTCAGGTGAATTCGCACGTCAATGACGGCACAATTCACATTACCGCCGCTCAAGACGCACTTCTTAATTCAGTGACAGTCACAGCTGCCGAAATCAACAGACTTGCAGGTGTGGATTCATACTTGACATCTGTGTCTTCAGCATCGATTGCGTCAAGACTAGCATCATTGGATAGTACTAAGGCCAATAAATCAGGAGATACGTTTACTGGCAACATCGTCATGTCGGGCGGTGCAAAAATCACCGGTCTACCGACACCTACACTTGCAACCGACGCTGTCAACAAGGATTATGTTGACGTCTTCGTTCAAGGTCTGCATTGGGTTACTCCAGTAAAGGCGGCGACAACTGGCCCTATTGTTCTTTCTGGAACACAGACAATTGATGGCGTGGCTCTTACCACGAACGATCGCGTTCTTGTAAAAGACCAGTCGGCACCGGCTGAAAATGGCGTCTACCTTGTTTCATCCGGAGCATGGTCACGCGCTGCAGACTATAACGCCGTAAATGAAATCAACCAATCAGCTGTGCTGGTTCTGGCCGGTGGTGCTGCCAATGGCAAGGGTTCGTTCATTCAAACATCAACTTTGTCGAACATTGGTGATGCCATAACCTTTACTCCTTTCTCCGGTCCAGTTGTCAACAGTGCGGGGAACGGAATTAGCTTAGCAGCTGGTGGTATGGTTTCTGTGAAAGAAGCTGGTGGTTTAACATTTGATGGCGGCGGCAATCTGGTAGTCGATGTACATTCAAGCGGTGGCTTGATGTTGACTACAGACAACACCGCTTCATCAACGTCACCAACGGCTCAAGTTGCCTTGACTAACGTTGGCACTGCTGGAACATACAAGTCAGTCACAACTGACTCCAAGGGCCGCGTTATTTCTGGCTCAAATCCAACCACCCTGTCTGGATACGGTATCACTGATGCAGTCAAGATCAGTGGCGACACGATGACGGGTAACCTGCAGTGGCAGAACGGAACCATCATTAGAAGCGGCAGCCCGGCATCTGGCACAGCTTACTTCAGCACTGCACCGTATGGTACATCTCAAGGCGACAACAAGACGCACTTTGGTTATCTTGATGGTAACGGAAACTACCTAAACTACCTGCGCGGCTTCAATACTATCGTTGAAGGAACTCTTACGGGGCTTGGAACCACCTCTCTTGCAGGGCTCGTGAACATTGGTGCTAAGACTTCTATTACTATTGGAAACAGCACTGATGTTGGTTTGCGCATTTCCATGCCTAATGCCTCTCAACAAGCAATTGAACTCGTTAGAGCAGATGCTTCGTTCACCAGTGCGGTCTATAATGACGGCACAGCATGGAGATTCCAGCATAACCCAAGCATCAACGGTTCCGTGAACGTCCATGCTGGTAACGTTGGGACATACGCTCCTTCATTAACTGGCACTGGAGCAACTGGCACGTGGGGTATCAGCATCACTGGAAATGCTGCAACAGCCTCTTCAGTAGCTTTTGCTAATGTGACAGGCACACCGACCAGAACCA
>JBHIVS010000302.1:0-3286 GCA_041987885.1 Pseudobdellovibrionaceae bacterium
CCCAAAACCCCAAAACCCCTTAAAAATGAAACGTAATTTTACTTTTATTTGAATTGGTATATTAATAATAAATAAATAAAATATATTTTATATTATTAAAATTAGATTAAAGCATGAGTTTAAAAGGAGTTAATCTGTAAAGTACACAAGTAAAGCCAATGGTGGTCAATATTGAAGACGACGACCAAGAACTCCAGAATATGAAGGAAGTAGTCGATCCAGTTGCTCACCCTTCCTGCCTAAATGAAGACGATGAAGACGCATATTCAGATCATGAAAACGACCAAAAATAAAAACAAGCCGTTATAACAGATAAAAATGTGATAACGCAAAGTAACGCCGTGTGCAAGCATAGTGATGAAGGAAAAAGCTTAAATACAGCAAACACGGCTTAATCGTCTGGTATATCTTGAGTCTCTGGAGAATCCGGCAGAAGCCCTTAATATAGCTAATAAAAGGATCGATTATAGAGCTAAACTTTGATTGTCCCCAAATCTCTTAAATGCATAAATGGACAGGCATTGAAGTCAAGAGTGCAACAAAAATAGGATGAAGAATATGAGGAAGACGACGAAGAAAGCGAAGATGAAGATGATGTAACGGATATGCTTTCCTCGCCAGACTAGTTTGATCCTGAAAAAGGCAGTACTAGGGCATACAAAAAGATAGAAGGCATAGTCCCAAAAGATATAGATCAAAAGAAAGAAATGATGAGCTTCATAGCCTACTCCCAGCATCTCGAATCAACCTGCAGATTAATCAGCTGCTCAAAAATGGTTTCTTTATACGATCCTACAGAAAAGAATCGTATATATTTATCAGGAGCATCCATCATGAGCACAAAGCTAACTGTAAGTCTTGCCCAATCAAAGAAACTGTGTGAATAACTTGTAGAGACTAATATTACCAAAAACAAAATGAAAAGAATTAATTTTCTTGAAAAATAAGGTAAAGCCCAATGTTACTAGAAGATGAAAACCCATATGCAGGCCATCATTGACTTATCGAATAAATACGTAGATCTTCAAGATTTCAAGAAACACTCATGCATCAATATTGACATCGTTGTACCAGAGATTAAAGTCAGCAGAGAGGAAGAGGAAGAAGGGCTTTCAGATGCCAAACATGAGCAGGTAAAGTTGAATAAAAGAAAGCGCCGTCGCTACAAGAATTCTTTTATCAACGCTAAGAATTTAGTCATGTGGTCAGAATAGGAGCTAAACCGTATGGATTGCAAGAATATTTATGCTGGGACCACATTACAATATTTTGAGTCGAGGGAAAGGTAGCATACACAAGCAGCTTTATCTAGTTTGATAATACCTGAAAAAGCTCAGTGGCTCGGAGGAAGTCCTGAGAAGAATCGATTTAATGGAGCTTTTAATTCCAATGGGATGATAAATTATGGAACTAATTGCCAAAATTATATGACAGGATCACACTTTAATGGTCAGAGCCCCGGAGGCTAAAACATTAACAACAATGTTTAGAGCAGATATTTAAATAGCATCTCAGAAAATTCCAAAATGGCGTCTTAAAGGAGGAGAATATAACAAAATGGGTAAAGAGTATTTGGGCAAGCCCAATGTCCAACCAACGGTAATAATATGGATATTCTGAAAAAGTTCCGCTATAATTTTCACTATTGGTTGAGAAATTGTTATTAGGCTGACGAATCATTAAACCAAGCTCACAATGCCAATATAAACCAAGGAGGTGATGTGTACGTTAATCCATAGCAATAATTGAATTAAACTTTGGCTAAGCAATCACCCTACTAGAACTAATAAAATAATTATCAATTAACACATCATAATCAAAATAAGTAAAATAATTTTCCACCTTCACAATATTTTCAGCAGCCAGCATAGTAAACATAGGCGCAGCAGAATTTTGTCAACAATTATGGAACTGCACAGGAATAGAACGGATCGAAGAATTAATTTAAAGTAGGGTAGGTTGGCGGAAGTGTATCGAAAACATCTTCAAAAGCTTATGATTTTATTCAAAGCTAAGACAGCATTGAATCAATTCTTTCTCCTAATGTCCAAGTTGATAGCGTGACTTAAAAACTAATGCAAACAAACTCAACTCCTATTGAAAAAGATAAAGCCAAGGATCTCAATGGTGCATCAACAACTGGATAGAAGAAACCAAGAAGTGATAAGTATATGGTCCTTTAAATGGGTCAAAGTAATGATGAGATGCAAGATCAGCTGCTTATATAATACTTGAGTCAAAATGCTCTGGCTATCTAACATCATCCTGGCGCAGTACAGTTCTAAGTTTCGAAATAAATGCTTTATACGCTTAAAAAGAAATTCGGTAATATGAAGGCAATACTACCTCAAAAAGAAAACCCTCTTAATTTCTTATAAAATAATAACAACAGCAAAACTGGTAATCCAACAGCAACTGGGTCGGAAAAGAATCGTCAAACAGGGTCATAAAGTTCATATTCTTAAAAAAAACAAGAGGCTGATCAATCAGAGTCAAAAAAGCAGTCGCACACTCAAAATGCGCACATGTATGGGCAAGATACAACTTCTTCTAATCATAACCAAAGTTTTCAACAACATCAATCAAGATATTAAAGTCGTTTGACATCGTAAAATAACATTTAAGGCAGTTTGCTGGCAGCACTCTCAAACGGAGGAGGAGGACCCACTAATCATCACGCAAATGCCAATCACGGCGTCGTGAGTTCAGCTCCGAGCACCATCAATATTCCCGGAGGCGTTCGAGCCACCACTGACTCTTCCCCAACCAGTTCGCTTAATAATATGATTCATAAAAATGGAATTCGAGATCAAAACAACAATTCAAATAGTGGGCATGTTTAAAATATGTAGAACATTTAAAAGTAGTAGAATATGATGACACACCAGGAAAAACAGGGTCTTGGGTGTCAGACCTACCAAAAGCTATCGAGCAACAATCTTCAAAACATAAAAGAGATCCGCGGAGTAAACGACTCAATGTAAAACGAAAGAATAAAATAGCAATTCCATTCTACTGGCACCCATAATAATCCCGCATAATCAACAATAACCACAAACTCAACTGTTGCAACCAACCGGAGCTGACTCATTGGCCAAAGCTCCAACACCCTCGGCCAGCCCAAAATGCAATCAACGTTTCAAGTAAATGGGGTTAACGGCGGCCCAACCAACATAGGCGCACTCACCAGCTTGGGCTTGAACAATATGAATAAATCAAATGAAATATGGGGCAGAGCAACAAGAAAAGCTGATAGGACCGGGGCGTATGTGAGTTCAAATGATAC
>JBHIVS010000303.1:0-3279 GCA_041987885.1 Pseudobdellovibrionaceae bacterium
AGCCGGTTCCTCTAAAAATACATCTATCGCACAACCACCTAGATGTTTGCTACGCAAAACCTCTACTAGATCCTCGATGACGACCACGGTCCCACGACTTGCATTAATTAAAAAAGCACCTGGCTTCATAAGCTTTAACTGTTTCCCAGAAATCATATCTTTGGTTTCCGGAGTTTCAGGAACATGCAAAGTCACAAAATCAGAAACTTGTAACAGCTCTTCTAAATTAGATACAAACTGCGCATTGCCTAGGGGAAGTTTTTTTAAAACATCGAAAAACAAAACCTTCATTCCTAAGGACTCCGCCAAAATACTAACTTGGCTTCCGATATGTCCATAGCCGACAATTCCCAAAGTTTTTCCTCTGACTTCGTAGGACCCCGTCGCTGACTTTACCCACTGACCTAAATGAGCTTGGGTATTTCTATCCCCTAATTGACGAGCTAAAGAAATCATTTCTGCAATAACAAGCTCTGCAACAGATCGAGTGTTCGAATGAGGTGCATTAAAAACAGGAACTCCCCTTTTTTTTGCAGCCTCTAGATCTACTTGATTAGTTCCAATACAAAAACAACCAATCGTCACAAGTTGAGGATTCGCTGCCAACACTTTTTCAGTGATCTGAGTTTTTGAACGAATTCCAATGGCATCGTATTTTGGCAATAACTGTAACAACTCTTCCTCTGAAGGAGAATGCGCAATAAGATCAACTTGAAACCCCTCAGCTTGCAAAGTTTCTTTTGCTACACCATGAATATTTTCGACTAATAAAATTCGACTTCCTGCCATACCCCAAGCCTCCAAAACAAAGCTAGCTCAATTGTAGCTAACTCCATGTGTCCCGTCATCATGCTAACTGACGAGGCGTGCTAAGTATAGCTATAAACCACTTTTAGAGTATCCTCGTATTATGACACCTACTCAATTTTTTAGCCTACTGATAGTCGACGACGATCCAATCATTCACCAGAGCCTAAAGCTGGTCGTACCTAAATATTGGAAAGTCTATTCCGCCTATGAGTTGGACAATGTCCAGACTCATCGACACTATCATGCCGCCTTTGTAGATATGCATTTATCCAAAGACATGACTAAGACCGAAGGTTTAATTGCACTTAAAAAGCTTTCTGAAAGCTCTCCGCAAATTGAACTCATCGCAATGTCTGGCGATCTTTCCAGAGAACTCATGGAAAAATGTCTTTTAGTGGGAGCCCAAAGATTTATTGGGAAGCCTCTACACCCCGAAGAGATCCAATTAATTTTAGAAAAAATTGAAGCTCTTTGGAGCTTACGTAGTTTAGGTTCAACAACTTCAAAAAAAACCAATCTGATTGGATCCGCAAGCAATACAGAAAAACTACGTTCACAAATTGCCGCACTTAAAGGGGAAAGAAAACCCATCTTAATCGAAGGCGAAACAGGTACAGGTAAAGAAGTCGTCGCAAACTTACTTCACCAACAAGAAGGACCTCGCCCTTTTATTGCTGTCAATTTAGCAAATATTCCGGACAATCTTTTTGAATCCGAAATGTTTGGTCATTTAAAGGGAGCCTTCACAGGAGCTGACACAAATAAAGTTGGTCTTATCGAGGCTGCACACGGCGGGGATTTATTTTTGGATGAAATTGAAGCCCTGCCATTACAACAACAAGCGAAGCTTCTACGTTTCCTAGAAACCGGTGAGATTCGTAAAGTCGGCGCCAAAGAAAATATCTTTGTCGAAACTCGTGTCATCGCAGCTACAAACAGAAATCTCGAAGAGATGGTTAAAAAAGGTGAATTCAGGGAAGATCTTCTTTACCGTATCAAGGGGCAAAAACTCTTGCTACCTCCCCTCCGTGACCGTGCAAGCGATGTCGCAGAGCTTGCAAACTACTTTTTGTCTTTAGAACGACCGCTAAGAAATAAAACCCTGACAGAGGACGCCATAAAGGCTCTGTCGCTATACAGTTGGCCTGGGAATATCAGGGAATTACGCCGTATTTGCGAACAGTTGGCGTTGACCTCTCCTTTGCCTTTAATTCGTAGTGAAGACATCGGCAGACTTATCGGCACAATGTCAACTCCTGACAGTGACCAAAAAAACACAGTTATTGATTTTAAAAAGGGACTAAATACATTAGTATCCGAGTTTGAAAGTCTCGTCATTCAACGAGCTCTCAAAGAAACAAATAAAGATATTGAACAAGCAGCCCAGTTGCTGAAAGTTTCTCGTTCAAATCTTTATAAGAAAATCAAAGAGTACAGCATCGAAGAGGATAAACATTCATGAATATTCCGGATATCCAATTTCCTTTACGTATTTCCGTCCCAACTGCTTGGAACAGTCCGATTTATCAACAAACGGTTCTTATTGTTCTTTCTATTATTTTTGTGTCTGCCCTGATCGTTTATTTTTTCCGCAAAAAAAATCATTATTTTGTACAATCTTGGGCCAGCATTAAATCTTGGACCATTGCTGCCCCTGTTATGTTTATCTTTATGGGGCTACCAGAACCTTGGCCTTTAATAGGCCTAACCTGTATGGCGATTTTAGGAGCAAAGATTTTCTTCCAAATCATGGGCATGTTCCACCGTAGCTATTTTGTAATTACCTGCTATCTCGGAATCATCGGTTTGGCTTTGGCATCTTGGTATGATCGCTTAGATATCTACAATGCCTTACCTATGATTTTACTGGGAGTGATTTGCCTCATTCCACTGATTTTGAATTCCTACAAACGCATGATTCAATATCTTTCCCTGACTCTTTTGGCCTTTATCTTTTTAGGTTGGGCCTTCATGCACTTGGCTTTGATTTTAAAATTTCCAAATGGAATCTACCAAGTCATGTATTTAATTATTTTGACGGAGTTTTGTGACAATACGAATTTAGCACTGGCTCGCTATATTGGAGGACCAAAACTTTTCACTCGTTTAAATGCTAGCCGTACGATTGGCAGCACTCTTGTTTCTATTCTCATAACATTATTCCTTGCTGGCTCTATGCGTTTTATCCTACCTGACGGATCTGATAAGTACTGGCTAGCATCTGGCCTAGTGGCTTCACTGGTCGGATTCCTTGGCGATATCGACGAAGGCATAGCTGCCGGCGATCAGCAGCAGTACGAGGCTGCCGAGGACCGTCCGGCTATGGCTGACCGCGGCGTCGATGATGGCGTTCAAGAGGCGACCTCCGGCTGGCGTTGCTGCACCGCCTCTTCGTCGACCGGGTTCACCCGCTCGCCCTCGATCACAAACTCCTGGCCGACGGTGATGATCGTCACCTGCTGCGGCAGG
>JBHIVS010000304.1:0-3278 GCA_041987885.1 Pseudobdellovibrionaceae bacterium
TGTCGACAAGCTGTGCGTTTGCAGAGTTTTCAGATTGAATTTGTTCCAAGGCTTTTTGGACATTTGCGTAGCCCGTTGGAAGAGCTCCCGAGACTGTAATAAAGAGAGAAAGAATATAATCAAGCATGTATAAAGCCTGATCTCGCCCCTTTGGCCTGTCAAAAGTCAGAGTTAAGGAGCATTAGAAACTATGCATAGGTCGAGGAGATGATCCCTGCAGGAAAGTTTGAATAGGTATCCAAAGTATTCACTTTAAATGCGATGAAAGAGTTTTAACAGGCTAAATTAAAACTAGATGTCTTTCGACTTCAAGAACAGGAGATTTCAACGCAATAATTTCTGCTTTGACCTCTTTAAATTTTTTGCGGGCGTCTTTCATTTCTTCTTCTACTTTTTCCACACGAGCTTTTAGAAGAAAATATTTTCCGCTTTTTTTGTAGTAGTCGCGACTGAACTCCAAAATAACGTCAATAGGTTTAAAGGCACGAGATGTTACAAGATCAATATTGCCTAATTTCGGAGGAATCTCGCCTTCGACCTTAAGATTCGGGGCAATGGCGATGCATTTTTTTAAAAAATCCTGTTTAAGCTTACTCTTTTCGAAGGCTGTATAGGAAACGTGAGGAAAGGCGATAGCATAAATCACCGCGGGTAAACCACCTCCGGACCCAAAATCAGCTGCTGATTTAATATCTTTTGGAAAATACTTCAAAGGCAACAGGCAATCGATAACGTGGTTATCCATTAGATCATCAAAGGTCATCTTGCGACTGATAAGATTCAGTTCTTCATTGGAGCTCCATAAAAGCTCTAAATAAGCTTTGAGTGTAGGAAGAGCTGCTTCAGGAAAGCCAAGTTCAAGGATGGTTGGGATTCTGCTATCAAAATTCATATAGAGAGTGTTTTAAAGGCTCTTTGGGAAAAAGGGAAGCAGAGAACGAAGGGGACTCTTTGGATCGACTGAGATTGTTATTTTTATACATTGGAAAAGGGTTAAATCCTTTTTCTTTTTCTGTTGTCTATTGGGGCTTTGTGATAAAAGACCCCCATGAAAATAGAACAATCGACTCTAAAAGCTAATAGTTTCTCTGAAATGGCTTTACCTGAATCTTTATTGACCGCTCTTCAATCGCAACAGATTCGTAAACCAACACCTATTCAAATGGAAGCTATTCCTGAGGCATTGACGGGTAAAGATATTATTGGGGTTGCACAAACGGGGAGTGGTAAAACACTTGCATATGCTTTGTCGACTTTAAAACGTTTAAATGAAAAACCAGAGGCGAGAGCTTTGGTTTTAGTTCCAACACGAGAAATGGCTCAGCAGATCTATAAAGTGTTTTTAGGTTTAACAAAGGAACTACCTGTTTCGGTTTGTTTGGCTATTGGCGGGAGCGCGACCTCTAAGCAAGAAAATCAGCTTAAGAAAAATCCTAAAATCATTATCGCAACACCAGGGCGCTTAAATGATTTGCTATCGGGAAATAAATTACTATTACAAAAAACAGAAGTCGTTATTTTAGATGAAGCGGACCGTATGTTAGATATGGGCTTTGCTCCGCAGTTAAGACAAATTCAGGACACTTTGAGAGGCCCTCGACAAACATTGATGTTTTCTGCGAGTTTTGCAAAAAATGTCGAAGAAATCGCAAAGGTTTTCATGAAACCTTTGGTGACGATGATTCGCACTCAAGATTCTGGAGTACCGGTTGCGACTCTTTCTCAAGAAGTTGTTTTTTTGGATCGCTCTATGAAAAAAGAACGCCTGTTGGATGATTTAAATAAAAATATAGGTGGTGCTTTGGTTTTCACTTTTGATCGTTCTACCTGTGAAGAAGTTTTTAAGTATCTTGAAGAATATGGATTTTCTGTAAATATGATTCATGGGGAGTTGTCCCAAGGTCATCGTAACCGTGTAATGAAGGCTTTTAGAGAAGGCGAATTACGTATTTTAGTTGCGACCGATTTATTAGCTCGTGGTTTGGATGTTCCACATGTCGATCATGTGATTAATTTTGATTTACCTCAGCAGTCAGAAGATTTTTTACATCGTATTGGAAGAACAGCCCGTGCAGGAAAATCTGGTAATTCTCTGACTTATATTACTCCGTCGGACTTGCGCAGGTACCGTAGTTGCAAAAAATATTTAGAAGGTGCTGTTGAGATTAAAGCAGATCCTAGCTTTAAGTTTATTGATCGTTCTTTGAAGTTTGGCAAAGATGATGGGAAATCTTTTGGAAAGTCTTCCGCTAAATCGGGAGCCGGTCGTAAGAGCTCAGATGATTCTAAAAGTAAAAAAAACTTTTCAAAAAATGGATCTAAATCAAAAGACTCGATGGGTTCAAGCAAGTCGACTAGTAAAGGCAAGGCTGCATCACAGAAAAAGTTGAACCCTATGGCTGGAAAGTCCTTTGGGAAAAAGGGTCAAAGCGGAAAGAGATAGATATATCTAGAGAGTTTGAATAGAATATTTCGGATGTATAAACTTAGGCCCTATCAGCAAGAAGCTGTTCAAGCGACTCTTGTACATTTTAGAAAAAGCAAAGACCCTGCGGTAATCGTATTGCCGACAGGGGCTGGTAAGAGCCTTGTAATCGCAGAGCTTGCAAGGTTGGCCAAGGGTCGCGTCTTAATTATGGCGCATGTCAAAGAACTCGTTGAACAAAATTATCAAAAATATAATTCCTTTGGCTTAAAGGCTGGAATTTATTCGGCTGGTTTGCTGCGTAAAGATAATTCTGAAAAAGTAATTTTTGGAAGTATTCAGTCAATAGCTCGTGCGGAGAAAGATTTTTTTAATGATTTTTCTTTGGTGGTTATTGATGAATGTCATCGAGTCTCTCTAGAGGGTGGAACCCAATATCAGCAGGTCTTGTCTGAACTAAGAGCGAATAACGAAGGCCTATGCATTTTGGGCCTTACAGCAACACCCTATCGTTTAGGCCTTGGTTGGTTGTACGAGTTTAATGGTCATAAAAATATTCTGCACAGCAAGCAAGATCGGTTCTTTAAGAAATGTATTTATGAATTGCCACTAAGGTTTATGGTTGAAGAGGGATATTTAACTTTGCCTGTAAAAATTGATTCTCCGGTGGCTTGTTATGATTTTTCGTCTTTAAAATTACATGGAACTCGTTATATCCAAGAACATTTAGAAAAACTTTTAAAAGATCAAAGTCGTATTACACCTTTGATCGTTAAAAATATTTTAGATATGGCAAAAGATCGTCAAGGTGTGATGATTTTTACTAGTTCAATTTCCCATGCCGAAGAGATTA
>JBHIVS010000305.1:0-3260 GCA_041987885.1 Pseudobdellovibrionaceae bacterium
GACATAGGAATGTCTGAATCAGGTCACATGATTCAAGCCCTTAAAATCGGCAATGGACCAACTGCAAGTTTAATTGTTGGCACACATCACGGCAATGAATACGGCTCTACTGCCGTTGCCTTAGGAGCTGCGGAATCATTTGCAAAAAATCCTCTGCGTGATCATACGGTGTACGTAATTCCAGTTTTAAATGCTGCTGGCTACAATAGTCGCAATCGCTACGAAAGAACTTCTAAGGGCTCTGTCGACTTAAACAGAGACTACCCTGGTCCTTGTCGATCGGGCACTCCGTACAAATCACAAACCTCTAAGCTTTTAGCAGACTTCATCGACTCTCATGCAATCGTCCAGTCAGCAACTCTGCATACTCATGCTCCCGCAGTCCTATATCCATGGGGACTTTCTACGAGAGACACAAAAACTCCTTACGACGATTTATATATCAGCTTAGCCAAAGCTGCGACTGTTGAAAGTGGCTATGATGTTGGAAACTCGACAGAATATTTGTATGCCGCAGATGGAACTTTTGAAGACTACGCATTTGAACACAGTGGAATTTGGTCTCTACTTTTTGAAATGGGAACTTCGCATTACCCGTCAGAAAACGATATGCGAAATATGGTCGCTACAAATGTCCCAGGGCTAAGACGCTTTTTTGAAAATGCCCCTAAGGAACGCGCTACAAATTCCAAATTTACCGGAAGGTGTAACAAGACCGTTCCTCAGAGATACGTTCTAGAATAGTTTAAAGATTAAATTGCCCTTCAGCCTCAGGTTGAAAAAGTATTTGTTCTACTTTTACTTGTTTCACCTGACCGCTTGGCAGTTTCCAGTCAATACTTTCACCTACCTTTAATCCTAAAAGTGCAGCGCCAATCGGAGCTAATACAGATATCTTTCCCTCTTCGAAATTTGCATCTTGGGGATAAACCAAAGATACAATATTTTTGTCGCCAGTTTTTACATCAATATATTCAATTTTTGAATTCATTGTGACAACGTCACGAGGAATATCCTTTTGAGCTACGACATTTGCTCTTGCTAGCTCCTCATCCAAAGCTTCTGCGACAGCACCATCAGCCTCAGAAACTAAAATCTGTAAACGTTGAAAATCTTGATCAGTTAAATAAATTTGTGGATTTGTGCTCATAAAAGCTCTCCTTAGCAAGTCTCTAAAGTTTGAGACGGTTGAGTCTATTGTTAAATTTTTTTTGAATTTTGAAATACTAGGTCAGGGACGAAACAAGATACTAAAGTGCCTGCAGCAGATGAGACCTGCTACAACAGAAAAATCTAAATAAGAGTTTCAACACTTGTGTTTTCATAAACTTCCCTTTATTAAACCCTATTTTCCAATAAAATTCAAGCTTCTCTAATCTATTGAATTATATAGAATTTTTTAAATACTTCTGAAGCGCAAATAGGTAGTTTATTTAAAACACAGATAATGGCAGAGATTTAATGAACTTTTTCCTGTTTAGTGTTGCTAGTCAGAAAAAAAGGTACAATAACATAAATATATGAACACAAATATTGAACTTGTTGAAGTAGATGCGGATCTTGAAGATCTGATTCCCAACTTTATTCAAAATCGAAAAAAAGACATCATTGATTTGGATCAAATGATTCAATCCAAAGATCTTCACGCTATTTCTCAAATGGCCCATAGAATTAAAGGATCCTCTTCTGGGTATGGCTTTATGGGGTTGAGTCAAATTGCTGCGGACATGGAACAGTTGTCTAAAAGTGGAAACTTTGAGGGAATCCCTGCTCTTTATAAAAAAATGAGCTCCTATTTTGACAAAATTCAAGTGCGTTACGTATAAAAACTGATAAAATTCCATAATTAACCGTGATATCATATAAATAATTTATTGTTTTATATCATGGCTGAATATAGAACGGACTAATCGGGTTATAATTATGGAAGAACAGACTTTAATCTCTCGCCTCCTCATCATCGAAGACGATGCTGACATCCGTGCCCTTCTCCACCACTATCTCAAAGATATGGTCGATGAAATAGTCGAAGCCGCCGATGGTAGCGAGGCCCTTCAATATATTAAAGAGAAAGAATTCGACACAATTCTTTCAGACATTGAAATGCCTAACATGAATGGTCTTAAACTTTTAGCCTACGTTAGATCCTTAGGAAAATTAACACCGTTTATCGTTCTAACTGCACATAGTGATTACGAACGCGCCCTAGAGTCGATGTCTCTAGGTGCTTATGACTTCATTACGAAAAATGCAAAACGTCAGGAAGTTTTAGAATCAGTCGCAGGAGCTCTTCGTCTTGGAAGAGCAATGAATGAAGCTAAAAATGATCCTGAGCTTTCTTCTCAGTTAAAAAAAATCTACAGTGAGGTTGTTAAATACTCCGAGTATCGCCTTCGCAAAATCATTGACGAGATGAAGACACCTTCCTAATACTAGGAGCATGGTTAAAATAATTGCTTCTTATAATGGTGAAAAACGCACAACTCTAACACACACACCTTCTGGTAATACGATTACTACAGATGCTCCGAAAGATAATAATGGCAAAGGAGAATCTTTTTCTCCAACTGATTTACTCGCGGCATCCCTAGGGGCCTGCATGATGACAGTCATGGGAATTCACGCCGATAAAAATGCGATTGATCTTTCGGGCTCGACCTACGAAGTTACAAAACATATGTCGGCGGACCCACGTCGAGTTTCTAAACTTGATGTCTCCATCAATCTTCCGAAACATCTGTCTGCAAACCAACGCAATGAACTCGAAGAGATAGCAACTGGATGTCCAGTTAAAAGAAGTATTCATCCAGACATTGATGTCCAACTTAAATTTAACTACAATATTTAACTCATAGATCACCAAGGAAAGGGGAAATCATGAAAAATATGATTATCGTAACATTTGTCTCTCTAGGATTATTTGCTTGTGCTTCTAAGAAAGTAGAAACGGATGCAGCAGCTCAAGCTCCTGTAGTACCGTCTCCAACAAAAGCTCATGCAGTATTAAAAGCTGCAAAAGGTTATAAAGTTTCTGGTATGGTTCACTTCACTGAAGAAGATGGAAAAATGCTCGTTGAAACTATGGTAGATAATTTAAAAGCAGGCCCACACGGCTTCCATATTCACGAGACTGGTGATTGTTCTGCTGCTGACTTTACATCTGCAGGTGGACACTTTAATCCAACAGGTCATCAACACGGCGATATAAGCACAGGATCTCATGTTGGCGATATGGGTAACCTTGTTGCAGACAGAAAAAA
>JBHIVS010000306.1:0-3243 GCA_041987885.1 Pseudobdellovibrionaceae bacterium
GTCCCTTTAAAAAGTTGAATGATTTCTATGTTATAAAGCTAGCACCGTGGCCTAGGCTTCGGCAATGAATTTACTTGCTTGGGCTTTCGCTTGAGTTAAAAGTCCCTCTAACTCTAGAGCAAGGTCTGGGTTTCTTGGATCTGTTTCTCTTTGAACAGGATTCATAGGTCCCACCCAAAAGATAACCATTTTTGCGAATGGCTTTGGTAGATAAGTTTTATTCCAAGACTTTGGAAAATGCCAAGCACGATCACAATAGACTCCAGCAGCGTAAACAGGAGCATTGATCATTCTAGAGAGTTCAAAAACACCAGGCTTTACTTTGTAAATAGGACCTTTGGGTCCATCTACTGCAAAACTACAGTTGGCTCCTTCTTTAACTAAGCGTAAAAGACCTTTAAGCGCTTGAACGCCTCCACGACTGGAAGATCCGCGCGAAGTTTTAGCGCCTAATAGTTTTAATACGCTAGCCATTAATTCCCCGTCTTTTGATTGAGAAGCAATAGTAGCTAGGCGGTATCTTTTAACAATAGATAGAAGGGCTAATTCATCACCATGCCAATGCGATAAGACAACTGGCGAAGAATTTTCGAGAGCATTTTGAAGAGAAAGCGGTTCAATTAATCGAACCCTCCAAGTTAATGAGAGGGTTCGATAAAAAAGATATACGATATAAGGAAGTATATATTTTCGAAACACGTTACTAGTGCAGAGCTTTTTTAAACTCTTCAGTTAGTTTCGGAAGAATCTCCATCGCATCCCCTACGATACCGTAAGTTGCTTTTTGGAAAATCGGTGCATTTGGATCATTGTTAATAGCTACAATAACTTTAGCTCCGCTCATGCCGGCCAAATGTTGAATAGCTCCAGAAATACCAGCAGCGATGTAAAGTGTTGGAGCAACTGTTTTACCAGTTTGTCCAATCTGCATTCCATGACCAACCCATCCAGCATCTACAACGGCTCTTGAGGCTCCAACAGTCGCACCTAAAACATCAGCAAGATCATTCAACAATTTGAAGTTTCCTGCTTCTTTAAGTCCACGTCCACCACCCACGATGATATTTGCTTCAGTAAGATCTAATTTTTCGCTAGTTCCTTTAACAATTTCTTTAATCAAAGTTTTAAGGTCTTTGGCAATATTAGTGTGCTCTGTAACTGTTGCAGTTTTAGCGGTATCCACAGCATTTACCGGTAATTGGTTTGCTCTCATAAGAACAATTTTTGTAGATGCGTTTTGGAAATTTACAGTCGCAAAACATTTAGCTGAATACATTGGTTTAACAGCTGTAATATTATCTCCAGATATTGTCATAGAAATGCAATCAGAAGCTACTCCAGCGTCAATCTTAGCAGCAATGCGAGGGAAAAGATCTTTTCCTGTCGAAGAAGCAGACGCTAAAATAATAGATGGTTTTAAAGTGTTAATGATTGCAGTTAGATTTGTAGCAAACGCTTCTGGATTGTATCCGTCAAGAGCAGCATCTTTGATAACGTGAACTTCTTGAGCTCCGTTATGTGCAAGAGCATTTACTGCATCCGCAGCTTTTGATCCGAAGATAACAGCAGCTACTGTGTTTCCAGAAGTTGCCGCAGCTTGAAGAAGTTCTTGAGAGCTACGTTTTAAAGTACCGTTATTGTGTTCAGCAAAAACTAAAATTTTACCCATACTTTATCCTTATAGAACTTTCGCTTCGTCACGAAGAAGTTTAACCAATTCAGAGGCTTGAGCTGCAGAGTCACCAGAGATCATTTTCACAGCTGGTTTATCAGCAGGAAGTGCGAATCCAGAGTAGACAACTTTATTATTTGCAGCAGAAATATTTAAAGAAGAAGCTTCTACTTCTTTAATAACTTTCTTTTTTGCTTTCATGATGCCAGGTAAGCTTGCATAGCGAGGCATATTTAAACCTTTGTTTGCCGCTACTAACGAAGGGTTCATCATTTGAACGACTTCTTTTGCTCCGCCCTCGATGTCTCTTTCAACAACTACGTTTTCTCCACCATAGGTGAATTTTGAAACAACTGTTGAGTGAGGAATATTTAAAAACTCTGCAACCATTTGGCTGACTGCTGATGAGTTATCATCAATAGCTAGCTTACCAGTGAAGATTACGCTTGCTCCACCTTCAGATTTAATTACTTCAGCAAGAGCTTTTGCTGTTGAAAGATTATCAAGGTTTTCACCATTGATAACAATCGCTTCGTCAGCACCCATTGCTAAGGCAGTTCTAAGAGATTCAACAACTCTAGCCTTTGGTCCAACGCTAATAACGAATACTTGAGAACCAGGATTAGCGTCACGAAGCTTGTTAGCCTCTTCCACTGCGTATTCGTCATAAGGATTCATAACCCACTTAATACCCGTCACATCAATGTTTGATTGGTCGGGAGAGATTTTAATCTTTGTTTCGGTGTCAGGCACCTGCTTGATGCACACAAAAATTTTCATAATTTACCCCTGCTATTTTGAGGCCTTGTTCTATCTCGAAGTCTTGGAAAGACAAAACTAATTTATATATTTAACGTGTTGCGAAACAGGTCTGGGGACAGTGACAAAAACCAAATCTGAGGAGTATAGTAATTGGAAACTTAATGAGAATATAACCAAAGATACAAGGGGTTTATCGCCATGTCAGGATTTCTCGGCTCTACTATCGGGAAAAAATACCTAATGGGAATCACAGGTCTAATTTGGGCTGGATTTGTTCTAGCTCATATGGCTGGGAATTTATTAATTTTTGTGAGTCACGATGCTTACAACTCTTACGGACACTTTTTAACAAGTGGTAAGTTCATTTACGTTGCAGAGGCAGTGTTGATTTTAGCACTTGTCACGCATGTATACTGTGCGATTTGGTTGACGAAAAATAATCGTGAAGCCAAAGCAACAAAATATGCAGCTTCTGCAAAGGGAAAGAAAAAAGTTTCCTTGGCCTCAAGAACAATGGCCATTCAAGGTAGTTTGATTCTTGTTTTCGTAATTTGGCATTTGCTGACTTTTAAATTCGGACAACACTATGAAACAAATGTTGATGGTATTGTGATGAGAGATTTAGCTCGTCTGATGTTCGAAGTTTTTCAAGAACCTATGTATGTAGTTGGCTATGTGTTTTGCTTAATCTTGCTCGGTTTCCATTTAAGTCATGGGGTTGGTTCTACTTTCCAATCTTTAGGTTTGATGGAAGGATCATACAGAGGTGTATGGCACAAACTCAGTCTTGGATATGCAGCAATCGTAGC